>JAEWNX010000471.1 GCA_023461135.1 Pseudomonadota bacterium | reverse complement strand
GGCCGGCGAGGCGCCGGCGGTCCAAATTTGCGCTCCATCCCGCAGCAGTCGCGCGGCGTCTTCCGGCGGCGGCAGCGATTGCGCGGCGCAGAGGCGCACCATCGCCATTTCCACCGCGGCGATCGGGTCGGGCGCTTTGCCGGCTTCTTCGAGCGCCTTCAGCAGCATCTGCCAGATGCGCGAAAGCTGCGCGGGGGTGAGCTTCTGGGCGAGCCCGCGCACGCGCGCGACCCAATCGGCGCCGCCAAGGATGCGCGCTTCGGCGCCGAGCGCCTGGGCGCGGGCGGCTTCGTGGCCGATGTCGAGGAGGTCGCGGAGGATGAGCGTGGGATCGGCGCCGCTATCGTATTGGCTGCGCGCTTCGGAGATCGCGGTCTTGGCGTCGCTGCGCGCGATCGCCTCGAACAGGTCGAGCACGCGGGCGCGGTCGGCGAGGCCGAGCATCTCGCGCACATCCGCGGCCGTAACCGTCGCGCCCGGCTTCTGCACCAGCGCCTGATCCAGCAGCGAGAGACCGTCGCGCGCCGAGCCTTCCGCCGCGCGCGCGATCAGGGCGAGCCCGTCCGGGTCCACCTTCACGCCCTCCTTCGCGCAGATCGCGCCCAGGTGTTCTGCGAGGCGTTCGCTATCGATCCGCTTCAAATCGAAGCGCTGGCAGCGCGACAGCACCGTCACCGGCACTTTGCGGATTTCCGTCGTCGCGAAGATGAACTTCACGTGCGGCGGCGGCTCTTCCAACGTTTTCAGCAAGCCGTTGAAGGCCGCCGTCGACAGCATGTGCACTTCGTCGATGATGTAGACCTTGTAGCGCGCCATCACCGGCGCGTAGCGCACGCTATCGAGCAGCTCGCGAATGTCGCCGATGCCGGTGCGCGAGGCGGCGTCCATCTCGAACACATCGGGATGGCGGCTCTCCATAATCGCCTGGCAATTCTCGCCGATCGGGTCGAGTTCGACCTGGGGCGCCTTGACGTCGCCGCAGGCGTAGTTGAGGGCGCGCGCCAGCAGGCGCGCCGTAGTGGTCTTCCCTACGCCGCGGACGCCGGTCAGCATGTAGGCGTGCGGGACGCGCCCGAGCGCGAACGCATTGGCGATGGTGCGCACCATCGCCTCCTGGCCGATCAGGTCGGCGAAGGTGCGTGGGCGGTATTTCCGCGCCAGCACGACGTAACCGCCGGCCTCGTCGCCGAACAGGGATGGGGATTCGCTCACGCCCGGAAACTTAAGGGTTTTGCAACGGATTGCGACCCCCGGTGGCGGTCCAAAGGCGGCTTCGTTCGCGCCGTATTTACGCTCTCGGCGGTAATTTCCCCAACTCGCGCGTCGCGTGCTTGGGGGAGGCGATTTTGCAGGACACCAGAGCCCAGCGGCTTTGGCTGCTGACGGTTCGGCGATTCGCCGAAGTGGCCTGGGCGCGCCATGGCTTGGTCCGCTATTCGTCCGTCGCCATCGTACCCATCGTGGTGGCGCTGACGACGCAGGGTTGGTGGTGGGCCGCCTGCGCGATCGGCGCGGCCATCGGCGTCGTCATCGACCAGCAGACCCACCGCGCGTTCCAGCGCCTCTCCGGACAATTGGAGGAGATGGAGGCGGGCGAGCTGCAGCGCGTCATGGGCCGTCATGTGGCGGCGTTGGCGTTGATCACTGTGGCCTATGTCTCGCCCTACGTCGCCTTGGCGTTTGCGCCGCACCCCGGGCCGCTGATGGGTTTGCTCTACTGCGCTGGGGCGGCGTTGGTCTGCGCGTGCTTGCATGTCATGACGCCGACCATGGTGTTCTACACCATTCCTGTGCCGCTGATTGGACTGATCGCGAACGCGTACGCCGTGGCGGAGGGATCGGGTGCGCTGCTGATCGCGGCGCTGGCCGGTGTGCTTGGGCTGAACGCGGTGACGATGGCGCGCGCCGGCGCCGGCAGCTTCGACGACCTGATCCGCGCGCGTTATCGCGCCGAGGAGGCCGCCGAGACGCTGGAGGAGCGCGTGCGCGAGCGCACCCGCCAGCTTGCCGTCGCGACGCGGCGCGCCCAGCAGGCGAACAAGGCCAAGTCGGTTTTCCTGGCGAACATGAGCCACGAACTGCGCACGCCGCTCAACGCCGTGATCGGGTATGCCGAAATTGTCGCGGAAGACGTCGCCACCGGCGATATCGGACAGAGCGCCGCCGATCTCGGGCGCATTCGCAACTCGGCCATGCATCTGCTCAAGCTGATCAATGAAATCCTCGACCTTTCACGCATCGAAGCGGGCAAGGTCGAATTCCATATGGCTGAAGTAGAATTGGCGCCGCTGCTGCGCGAGGCGGTCGACACGGTGGCTCCGGTCGCCGCCAAGAACGGCACGCGGTGCGGACTGATGCTGGATGAGAGCATCGTCAATGTGCGCGCCGACGAAACGCGCTTGCGCCAGTGCGTGCTGAATCTTTTGTCGAACGCCGCCAAGTTCACCCTGAACGGCACAGTCGCCGTGCACGCCCGGCCTTGCATGATTGGCTCCGATCCTGGCGTGGCCATCTCCGTGCGCGATACCGGGCCGGGCATCGCCAGCGACGATCTGATGCGCCTGTTCCAGCCGTTCGTGCAGGGCGACACCAGCAAGACGCGCGCACATGACGGCGCGGGGCTGGGCCTCGCCATCACGCGCCGGCTTGCGCGCGCGATGGGCGGAGATGTGGCGGCCTACAGCAAGCTGGGAGAGGGGTCGGTGTTCACCCTTTTCGTGCGCACTACCGGCGCGCCGACACAGGCGGTCGCGGCCTAGCCGACGAACAGCGCGCGCAAATAGGTGCGATAGAGGTCCATCTGCGGCTGTATGGCGGGCGGCGGCTCACGCACCCTGTCCATGATCATGGCGCCCTGGACGATGGCGATGGCCATGTCCGCCAGCGCATCGAGATCGACTTTCTCACGCGGTGGATACTTCGCCGCCGCGCGCTCAAGCCGTTCCCGGATGATGCGATGTTTGAAATCGACGCCGTACTGCACGAGCCGATGCATCTCCTCGTCAAACAGCGCGTGCTGATATGAGAACGCGGCTGCAAGGCAGCCGGGCCGCGATGTCGGCGAGGCCGCGGCCGCGTGCGCGTACAGCGCCATGCCTTCCAGCAGGGCGTCCAGCGGGTCGGGGTGCTTGGCCTCGACCTCCTCGAACATCTTCTGCAGCCCAGCCTCGATCGCCGCGTTGTCGCGTCGCAGCAGCGCTTTCGCCAGATCGAGCTTGTCCTGGAAATGATAGAAGAAGCCGCTCTTGGTGATGCCGGCTTGCGCGATGAGCTCGTCGATCGAGGTCGCGGCGTATCCCTTTTCCAGAATGGCGACCTCGGCGAGATCCAATATCTCCTTGCGCGTCTGCTCGCCGCGGCGGGGTTTGATCTCGGTGTCTGTCATGCCGGTGCAAACAGCGTTTTGACGAGATCGCGCAGCATCAGCACCTGGCGCGGCAGCGCGCCTTTCTCGAGCCGTCCCTTGTCGAGAATGATGCCGCCCTCGACGATGGTGATGTTCATGTCAGCGAGTGCGTCGAGATCGATCGACGCGCGCGGAGGATAGCGCTTGGCGATGGCGTCCAGACGCTCGCGGAAGCGGCGGCGCCAGGTGAGCACGCCTTCGGCGCTCATCTGGCGGATCTCGCGATGATAGATCTGATCCTGATAGCAATAGGAGGCGACCATGCAGCCGGGATGGCGGTCCGGCAGATCGTCCATCACTTCGGAGAACATTTTCAGGAACGCGAGATAGGCGTGCAGCGGATCGTCGATCGGCGCATCGGCGCGCGCGAACAATTCGTCCATGATGCGCGTGTCGTGATCGACGTAGCGCTGCAGCAGCGCCTTTGCGAGATCGTGCTTGTCGCGGAAATGATAGAAGAAGCCGCTCTTGGTGACGTTCGACGCTTCCATGATTTCGTCGAGAGACGTCGCCGCGAAGCCTTTCTGCAGCACGATGCGTTCGGCGGCGGCGCAAATACGCTCGCGCGTGGCTTCGCCTTTGCTCAACACCCGAACGCTCATCGAGAAAACCATACCATGAGTACTGCACCGTGAGTGCGGTTCTGACGGGTTCGTGACTAGCTCAACAGGGCCGGTGATAGCGTGTGACGTCCGTAACATCATAACTTCATTGGCGAAATTAGATAGACGCCATG
Organism: Pseudomonadota bacterium; assembly: GCA_023461135.1. GTDB lineage: Bacteria > Pseudomonadota > Alphaproteobacteria > Caulobacterales > Aquidulcibacteraceae > Vitreimonas. The sequence continues at coordinate 4,933 of JAEWNX010000471.1, read as the reverse complement.
TCAGCGCCATCGGTCTTCTATCGGCTCTTCCAGCGCGGGCGTAATTCTCCGCGGCGCCCGGCGAAGTGGGCGTCGTTTGAAGGACTAGGGACAATGTCGCGGATCGCCGTTTTGGGGTCGCTGGTGCTGTTCTGGAGCGGCGTGTTCGCGCTGTTCCGCAGCCTCGTCATCTGACGCCCGGCAGATACGCCGTCCGCGGCGACAGGAGACCTCCCCATGCTGAAGGACCGCTACGGCAACGCCGCCTCGACCAGTTCACGCGCGGCCTTGGCCAAATACGACGAGGCGCTCGATCTCATCCGCGTCTATCGCGGCGATCCGGTTGGCGCGCTCGACGCGGCGCTCGCCGAGGATCCCGATTTCGGCGGCGCCTGGGCGCTGCGTGCGGGCCTCTTGGTCACAGCGACCGACAAAGCTTACGCCGAAGAAACGGAGAAGAGTCTGCGCGCGGGGGCGGCTGCCAACCTGAACGATCGCGAGCGCGCGCATCTGGAAGCGGCGCGCGATTGGGCTGAAGGCCGCTACCTGCAGGGCACGGTGCGTTATGGCCGCATCGCGCAGGAGAACCCCCGCGATGTCGCCGCCGTTCAGTACGCGCATGTGGGCTGCTTCTTCCTGGGCCTGCAGCACGAGCTGCGCGATTGGCCGCTGCAGGCGCTGCGCGCGTTCAAGAGCGGCGAGGACGGCTACAGCTACATCCAGGGCATGGCCGCATTCGGCCTCGAGGAATGCGGCGATTACGCGAGGGCGGACATCTACGGCAGGCAGGCCGTGGAAGCCGATGCGCGCGACGGCTGGTCGGTGCACGCGGTGGCGCACGTCAACGAAATGCGCGGCGACCTGGAAGCCGGCATTCCCTGGCTGGCGAACAATGCCAAAGATTGGGCGCCCGAGAGCGGCTTTGCCTATCACCTCTGGTGGCACTTGGCGCTGCTCTACCTCGACCGCGGCGACATTTCTCCCGTGCTTGAACTCTACGATGAGAAGGTGCGGCCCGATCCCGGCGCGCAGATCATGCTCGAGTGGATCGACGCCTCCGCGCTGCTTTGGCGCTTGCGTCTGGAAGGCGTCGATGTTGGCGACCGCTTCGATAAGCTCGCGAACGCGATGGAGCGCGCGGCCGAAGACGGCATCTATGCGTTCAACGATTTGCACGCCATGATGGCGTTCCTCGGCGCAGGCCGCACGGCCGACGTCGAGCGTACGCTGAAAGCGATGCGCCGCACGGCGGCCAATGGCGGCGACAATGCGTACATGACGCGCGCGGTCGGTCTGCCGCTGGCGGAAGCGTTCGCGGCGTTCGAGGCGGGCCGCTTCGCCGAATGCGTGGAGAAAATCGTCGCGACGCGTGGCGTTGCGCAGCGCTTTGGCGGCAGCCACGCGCAGCGCGATGTCCTCACGCTGACCGCGCTGCATGCCGCGCTTCGCGGCGGCATGGCGCAAGCGGCCGAGGCGCTGGCGGCCGAACGTCTCGCACACAAACCGCATAGCCCCTGGGCAGGGCGCCTCGCGCGCCAAGCCCGCGAGCTGAGCGCCCCATCGCGCGCAGCTTGAAGAGAACCGGCGGCCCCCTCCCAAGCCCCCGGCCGCCGGTTCAACCCTTTGAAGGACTGACACGATGAGTACCGACTGCAAATTCGCCGATCTCTCGACGGGCGTGCGCCTGGCTTATATCGAGCAGGGCCCGCGCGACGGTCTGCCTGTCGTGATGCTGCACGGCATCTCGGACACGCACCGTTCGTTCGATCTGGTGCGTCCGCTGTTGCCGCCGTCTTGGCGCGTGTTCGCCGTTACCGAGCGCGGCCACGGCCTCTCGGACAAACCGGAGACCGGCTACGCGATGGCCGACTTCGCCGCCGATGTCGCCGCGTTCATGGACGTGGCCGGCGTCGAGCGCGCGGTCATCGTCGGGCACTCGATGAGTTCGGCGATTACGCTGGCCACGGCGGCTGCGTATCCGCAGCGCGTATCCGGCGCCGTGCTGCTGGGCGCATTCGCACATTTCCGCGACACCGAGGCGATGCGTGAGCTTGAGGCCGCCGCCGCCGGCATCGGCGACACTTGCGGACGAGAGTTCGCGCAGGCCTTCCAGGAAAGCACGCTCGCGAACCCGATCCCTCCGAGCTACTTGGAGACGGTCATCAACGAGAGCCTCTATATGCCCGGCCACGCGTGGCGCGGGGCGGTGCAAGGTTTGATCGATTTCGAGCCAGTGGAGGCGGCGCGGCGAATTCATGCGCCCGCGGCGATCATCTGGGGCGATAAGGACGCATACTGCCCGCGCGCCGACCAGCACGATTTGCGTGCGGTGCTGCGCAGTTCGCGCCTCTTCACGCTCGCGGGCGTCGGGCACGCGCTGCACTGGGAGCGTCCCGCGGACACCGCGGCGCTGCTGCGCGCCTTCATCGCCGACATCGAAGAGCCGGCGCTGCTGGATCACGCCTTCGCTTAAGGCCCGAGCGCCGCGCCTAGCGCCTGCATCATGCGATTGCGTTTTTCCAGGAACGCCGCAGATTGGGCGGGCTGCTGCTTTGAGGGCTCGCGCTGCGGCGCGCATCGCTGGGGGGTGCGCTCCGGTCTCCGCGCGGGCGGGAGGGTCGCTGTCATGAGCGTGCTCTGGCAACCGCCTGACGAGAACGACCGTGCGTTCGTGGAGCTGTGCCGGCGCTGGGCGTTGCCGATCGCCGGCGGGATCGGGTTCCTGCTGCTCGCAATCCTGCTCTGGTCCGTCTCCAAGCTGACCGAGCTGATCTTGGCCGGCTGGGGCTGACCGGGCGCGCGCACGCCGAAAGCTGTGAATTACCCGGAAGGTGCAGACAGGACGGCGACCCGTACGCAACCCGTTACGGCTGCTTCCTTCCGGACCTGACCGGGTTGGCGGGGCGGCCGTCCGCCGCCTGCCTGCGCGCCCCATATCGCCGCTGAGCGAAACAACCGCAAGCCCCGGAACGGCGCCGCGGGCGGGGCGTTTGTACGACTGATCCATCCCCAACGTAGAGGCCGCGCGGGACGCGCGGAAACGCAAATGCTGCGAACCCTTGTTCTCGCCCTCGTGCTTGCCGCGCCGGCCGCGTCCGCCGAGCAGTTTCGCGAGTCCGCCGTTGGCATCGAAGTGCGCGGCGACGATGGCGTCGTGATCGGCGAAGTCCTGTCCGTGGAGCGCAACGCCGACGGCGACATCGTCGCTGCGGAGATTGCCGGGCTTGAGCCGGCCGATGCGCCGTTCGTCTCCTCCGATCTTGTGGCGGAAGATGAGCGCGATCCGCGCTGGGCGCCGACCAGCGCACGCGAACCCTCAGCGCGCGGCGGCGTCAGCACCCGCACCGCGACCCGTTGAGCCGGTTCGCATCAGGTCCAGTCCTGCGCTGATAAATCCCGCGCCGAAAAGCACGCCTGCGGCGATGAGGCCGTAGTTCGGTAGCGGCTGGGGCAGCATGCCGAGCACGCCGGCGGCGATGATGCTGGCGAACCAGCACGCCGGGGCCGCGAGCGGACGCTCGCCGGCGCGCAGCCAGGCGATGCTCATGCCAACCAGCGCGATCGCCAGCGCCATGGCGCCTTCCTGATAGGTGCTGAACCCGAACGGATCGGCGTCCGGCCCGCCGATGAACGAGAGCGCGGCGACCGCGACTGCAAAACTCGCCAAGCCGAGAAAGCCGAAGCGCTCGGCCCGCGCCAGGTAAATGCCGATCAGCCCGAACAGCAGCAGCACGTCGATGCCGGTGTAGAGCCATTCCAGCGTGACGGCGTCTTCAATCAGCGGAAACGAAGTCATGACGCGCAGCGCGCCGCCTGCAATCGCCGCGGCGCCGGCGAGGCGAAAAAGTTGGATTGGAGTCACCACAGCGCCAGCTTCGTGACCGGCGCGCTGCAATGCAAGCTAGAAGGGCCCGGCGTGAAGCCGAGCCCTTCAGCGGCCCCGCGGCGCCCCCAATCAATCTCGCAAGCGAAAGGGGCGAGGGCCTGTTGGCCCACGCCCCGCACGTCCGCTCAACGTCCGCCGCCGCGCCGATGTTCCGGCGCGGGGCGGACGTGCACGTTTAAATGTCGAGCATATCCGGTTGCACGGCCGGTTCGCCGCTGGTTGGGCTCATGCCGTCCATGTCATCCATCGGATCGGCGTTCGGATCCGGCGATTGCAGCGACGGGTCATCGACAGCCGGCGCCGAAGGGCTCGGCTGATAGGTTTGGCCAGGCGTCGCCGGCGAGGCTGGCTGGTACGACGGCGCTGTCTCACTCGGCTGGTAACTCGCGAGCTGCTGCGTGCTGAACAATTGTGCGTATTGCTCGCTCGAGGTGGCGATGCCGGCGAAGTTCATTTCCACTTCGAGGCCCCCGGCGTCGCTGTCGACGACTTCGATCATGCTGGCGTCGACGCCGTGATCGATCAGGAGCTGACGCGCCTGGTCCGCGCGCCCGTTCGGGCTGTTGATGACGACGCGCTGGAATTGGCACACGGAAGCGCGATCGGCGGCGTTGATCAGCTGATGCTGCTTGTCGCGCGAAAGGCGCGCGCCGCTGGCGGTGAGCGAAATGTCCCGCGACATGCAGACTTCCTGCGCCGTCATCGGCAGGCGGTCCATGCCCGCGTCGCGCGCGTGGCCTTCCAGGCTTGCCGGCGTCGCCACGTTTTCGCCCATGCCTGACGATTGCGCGTACGTATCGGTCGTCGTGGCGCCGTATGTCTGTGCGCTCGCGCCGGCTTGCGCTTGCGTGCTGTAGGGCTGGGTTTGGTCATAGGTCTGCGCCGTTGCGCCCATGTCAGTCTGCGCTTGCGTGGTGGTGTCGACGCCGGTGGTGGTTTGCGCCGTCGTTGAAGGCAGCGGAGCAGGCGTCGTCACGGTCGATTGCGACTGCGTCGCGGTGGTGTCCTGCTGGTTCGACAGGGATTCGTCCTGCGGCGTCAGCGGATCGTCCGGGAGCGGGGTGGTGT
>JAEWNX010000470.1 GCA_023461135.1 Pseudomonadota bacterium | reverse complement strand
GCCGGGGAGTCCGTCATCTGCGCAACGATCAACGCCGCGCCAGCGACGACCAGCACGATCGCAAGCAGCACGCCCGGCGCGATCTTTCGACCCGCCCCCGCGCGCCGCACCACGCTCCTGCGTCTCGCCACGTTCTGCCCGCCTCTCTTTAGCGCCCGCTGACGCTCAGACCTCTTCGGTCAGCAAGCGGCGCGCTTCGGACGAATTTATCGTGTCGAGCGCGATTCCGCAGCCTTTGACCACACAGCGCAGCGGGTCGTCCGCGACCGACACGCGGATAGAGATGCGTTCCTGCAGAACCGTGTCGAGATTGCGGAGAAGCGCGCCGCCGCCGGTCATCATCAGGCCGTGGTCGTAGATGTCGGCGGCGAGTTCCGGGGGCATCTGCTCGAACGCCTGGCGAACCGCATCGACGATGCGGGTGACCGGCTCGGCGAGCGCCTCGGCGACCATCGCTTCGTTGACGGTGATTTCCTTCGGCACGCCGGAGAGATTGTCCCGGCCCTTGATGGGCATGGACATCCCCGAACCGTGGTCGGGCGCCTTGGCGGTGCCGATTTCCTTTTTTATGCGCTCGGCGGTGCTATCGCCGATCATCAGGTTCTCGTGCCGGCGCAGATACTGGATGAGGGCTTCGTCCATTTTGTCGCCGGCTTCGCGAAGGCTGCGCGACCAGACGAGACCGCCGAGTGAGAGCACGGCGATTTCGGTCGTTCCGCCGCCGATATCGACCACCATGCAGCCTGACGGATCGTCGATCTGTAGGCCGGCCCCGAGGGCGGCGGCGACGGGCTCCTCAATCAGCTTCACGCGGCGGGCGCCGGAGGCTTGCGCGCTTTCCAGAATGGTGCGGCGCTCGACCGGGGTTGCGCCGGTGGGAACGCAGATGACGATCTGGGGCGAGATCAGAGCGGGGCGCGGCAGCACCTTGCGGATGAATTGCTTGATCATCTCTTCGGCCACGTCGAAGTCGGCGATGACGCCGTCGCGCAGCGGCCGGATGACTTCCATGTTGCGGTGGGTCTTGCCGAGCATGGTCTTGGCTTCGGTGCCGACCGCATAAACGACCTTGCGGCCGCCTTCATTGACGTACGCCACCACGGACGGCTCATCGAGAACGATGCCGCGCCCCTTCACGTGGATCAGCGTGTTCGCCGTCCCGAGATCGATCGCCAGATCCGGCGCTACGAGACCGAACATATTGCCGAGCATTCTTAGAAAACCTCGCCGCTGAGCACCGGCCGAATCAGCCCTTGCGATGGACTTAACGCGGCAAGCTTAACAATCCTGAGACGGCGCCGGTCCTTGGACCGAATAGGGGCGATGGGGCGTGGGCGCGCAAAAGCCCCGCGGCTCTCGCGCATTTCCGCCGACCGACCGCCCCCGTCGCCGACGGAATGGACTTGCCGCGATGTTACAAGGGATGCAAGGGGCGGACCGCTTTTGCCGCATGAGCGCCGCAATGACCGCGAAGACACACAACAGAAAGTCGGTGGGCGCCGCGCTTGCGGGAGTTGCGGCGGCGCCCGATTATTTCGGCGGGGACAGCGTCGGTCCAGGGCGGGGATTCGTGCTTGATCGCTAAGGCGTTAAGGTTCCTTGCGGCGGCGTTGTTCGTGGCGCTGGCCGGTTCGGCGACGGCGCAGACCAGCGTCCAAGACGCCGAGCGCGGCATCGTGCGCGTCGTCGTGATCCTGGAAAGCCCAGAAGGGCGAATGCTTTACGGCTCGGGCTCGGGCTTCATCGTGGCGCCGAACCTGGTCGTAACCAATGCTCACGTCGTCGCGCCAGCGCGGCAACGGGCCGAATACGGCGTGGCGATCGTGCCGCCGCAGGGCGAGGGCCTCTTGCCCGCGCGGATCATACGTTACTCACCGCTCTCGGAGCTGGCGCTCCTGGAATACCGCGGCGGACCGGACCTCGAGCCGCTGACGATATCCACAGTCGAGCCGCAGACGGGCGACGGCGTCGTGGCGCTGGGCTTTCCGGATGTGGATTACCAGGGCGCGACGGGCGCGGACCTGCTGCGCCCGTCCATGGCGTCGCGCGATCCGGGCGAGATCGCTTCGCTGCGCGACCGCGCCCCGACGGGCGATCCCATCCCCACCATCAATCACACGGCGATCATTTCCTCGGGCTCCTCGGGCGGGCCCCTGCTCGACCAGTGCGGCCGCGTCATCGGGGTGAATTCCTGGCACGTCAGCGGCGCGGCTACGCGCGAAACGCGCGGAGTGTCCACGCGCGCGGCCCAACTGCTGCAATTCCTCGACGAAGCCGGCGTCACGCCGACGCTCACCGACGACCGCTGCCTGACCGGCGCCGAACGCGACCGCGCCGAGCGCGACGCCACCATCGATGCGCAACAGCAGCAGATCGAAGCATTGGCGGAAAAGCTCGAGACCGCCGACCGGCTGACGCGGGTCGCCGTAGTGATCCTGATCGGCGGCACGCTCGCGTTGTTCGTGGCGGTGTGCGTGCTTGGCGCCGTCGTGCTCTCGCGGCGCAAGAATGGTGCGCATCACGACGTTCATCCCCACCACCCGCAGACATCGCATCCCGAGCCGTTCGAACAGCCGCGGCGCGGACGCATGGGCGTTGTCGCTGTCGTCGGCGGCGCAGCGATCGCCGCGATCCTGATCGTGGCGGCAGGCATTGCGCTTCTGCGCGCTCAGCAGGGCCAGCAACAAGCGGCGACGCCGCCAGCGAATTTCACCGGCTCGATTTCGTGCACGCTAGACCGAGACGCCAGTATTGGCGCGGAAGGTGTCTCGGATGCGAGCTTCACGGCGTCGGGCAACTTGTGCGTGAATGAACGTACGCTCTACGCGCCCATCGACGGCGGCGGCTATCGCCGCGTGATCGTGCTTGGCGAAGCGCGCGTTATGGATGTGTGGACGATCGATCCGGCGAGCGGCGAGTTCCGCCGCGAACGTTATCCGCTGGACGATGAGAGCTTCCTCTCCGCCAACGCCGCGGTCGCTGAGAACCCTGTCGGCCGCGGTTGCTCCGGCGATCCCGAGGCCGTGTCGCGCCGTAACGATGCGTTGATGCCTTTGACGCAGGGCAATCCGACACAACGCTTAGTGTGGCGCTGCGAGGCGCGGGACTAAATCATATCATTGCGGTGCGGCCGGTTCATCGTATGAGACGCGCCAGACAATATTTCCGACATCGTCCGCGACGAGCAATGCGCCGGTGCGATCTGTTGCGACACCGACCGGGCGGCCTTGCGCTTGGCCGCGCGCGTTGAGGAAGCCGGTGAGAAAATCCTGCGCATCGCCTGACGGGCGGCCGTCCGTGAACGGCACGTAAATTACCTTGTAGCCGGCGGGCGCCCTGCGATTCCATGAGCCGTGCTGGCCGATGAAAACGCCATTCCAATAATGCTCGGGCAGTTGATCGGCGCGGTAGAAGTGCAAGCCGAGCGAAGCGGTGTGTGCGCCGAGGGCGTAGTCCGGCGCGAGGGGCGCTTGCAGGCGGACGTTTGCGGGAATCGCCACACGGTCGTCGCGGTGATCGCCGTAATAGTAGAACGGCCAGCCGTAGAAGGCGCCGTCGCGCACGCTGGTCATGTAATCGGGAACGAGATTGTCGCCGAGCATGTCGCGCTCGTTCACCGCCGTCCACAGCACGCCGGAGTGCGGTTCAAACTCGAGGCCGACGGGATTGCGCAAACCCGACGCGTAGATGCGCGCTTCGGAACCGTCCGGATTGAACTCCCAGATCGCCGCGCGTCCGCGCTCCACGTCCAAGCCGTCGTCGGCGATGTTCGTGGCGGAGCCAACGGCGACGTAGAGCTTGGAGCCGTCCGGCGCGACAGCGAGGCTGCGCGTCCAGTGGCCGTTGTTCGCATCGCGATGCGGAAGTCCGAGCACGGTTTCGGGATCGCCCTGCGCGCGCACCGCGTCTGCCGTGTAGCGATAGCGGACGACCGCATCGGTGTTGGCGACGTAAAGATACTCGCCGACCAGCGCCATGCCGAACGGCTGATTCAGATTTTCCGCGAAGACGTGGCGCGCATCGACGTCGCCATCGCCGTCGCTGTCGCGCAACAAGGTGATGCGATCCGCGCTGTCGTGGAAGGCTCCGGCGCGGCGCTGCATCCTGTTCGCGACCCAGCCCTCGACGCCGCCGCCGCGCGTCGGCCGCGTCGCGCTCTCGGCGACGAGCACGTCGCCGTTCGGCAGCACGTAGAGCCAGCGCGGATGTGCGAGCGCTTCGGCGTAGCGCGTGACGGTGAAGCCGGACGGCGCG
>JAEWNX010000469.1 GCA_023461135.1 Pseudomonadota bacterium | reverse complement strand
GGATCGAGCGATGGCTTCGTCCTTGGCGCCACTGCCGCCGCGCGGCGGCTATCCGGACACGCTGGAAGGCGTGACCTCTTTCCGCGTGAAGACGGCCGCCCTCTCCCGCCCGGCTGGTTTCATCCAGAAACCCAGCGCCGACATGGTCCTCCTCACCGCCGAAGATGGCGGCGTCGTCGTTTATCCCCCGAGCGAGAAGCTCGTGATCCTGGCCTCGCGGCGGAAGCCTAAGCCTGAAGCAACGGCCTCAAGCGAAAGCTGAAATCTCGCCGAACTTGCCGGCGTTGAAATCCAGGATAGCCTGACGGATCTCGCCTTCGCTGTTCATCACGAAGGGACCGTACTGCACGACCGGTTCGTTGATCGGCTCCCCGCTGAGCAGCAAGAGCTTCGCATCGCTGTCCGCGTCCACCGAAACAGAGCCGCCAGCGCGCTCGAACAAAGCAAGCTGCGACGCGCCCGCGCTCGCCCCGCCATTGATGCGCACCGTTCCACTCTGCACCAGCAGCATCAGCGTGTGCCCTTCAGCCGGCGCAAACTCCGCCTTGCCGCCCGCCTTCAAGCGCACGTCGCAAATGTTGATCGGCGTGAACGTCCTCGCCGGCCCCTTCGCGCCGCCGTACTCACCAGCAATCACGCGCACCTTGCCCGCGCCACCCGCCAACTCAACGGCAGGAATCTGCGCATCGAGCAGCGTCTGGTAGCCGGGCGGACTCATCTTGTCCTTCGCCGGCAGATTCACCCAGAGCTGCACCATTTCCATTTTGCCGCCGCGTTCGGTGAACGCCTTGGAGTGAAACTCCTCGTGCAGAATGCCGGAGGCCGCCGTCATCCATTGCACATCGCCCGGCCCGATGTGGCCGCCATTGCCGGTGCTATCGCGATGATCGACCTCGCCTTCATAGACGATCGTCACCGTCTCGAAGCCGCGGTGAGGATGCACGCCCACGCCGCGCTTCTGCACCGCCGGCGCAAATTCGTACGGTTGCGCGTAGTCCAGCAGAATGAACGGGCTCACCGCGCTCCCATGTGTCTGCGGCGAGAACATAGAACGCACCGGAAACCCGTCCCCCACCCAATGCGGATGCGGCGCGTCGTATAGTGCAACCAGTTTTCTCATGGAAAACCTCCCACGCCCACACGTATGCGTCCCCGGCTCCGGCGCAATAAGGCACACATTTGATCCTTGCGGGCGCGGTCATGATCCATCGTCGCGGAATTCGAAATGCTGCGCGCAGACCACCCAGTCGATCCACGCACGGACGGGCTCAAGCTGAACGCCGTCGAACCGATATTGTGGCTGCGCCGGTGGCCCCGCCCCGTAAGCAAGGGTGCGCGGTGTCTTGAAGCCCATGCCTTTCCTGGGCTGATCCAGGTATTCGCTGATCCGCTGCTCGGCCCGGACGGCGCCGCGAAAAACCATGAGGCCAGCGTACGGGCCAGTCTTGATCATCGGATCACGCAGCGTGGCGCCGTCGCGCACGACGAACAGAACCCGCACCGGGACGATCAGCTCGTCCCCGGCAAATTGCGGCGCGGATAAGTAGCAATCCGAAAAATGGAGGTCGTCAAAATCCACGTCCATGCCGGCATGCTATCCCCGGCGCTGGCGCAAAAGAAGATTTCCGCCCTTGCCGCACGCTTACCCCATTCCCACCTCCGGTTCGCGCTTTTCTAGCGCGACCTCTCTTTCCCTCCCCGAGACGAGCCGCCCCAAATCTTCATCTTGGGCGGCGCGTCCTTCCGCGATCCTCAGGACGACCCCCATGACGCAAACCCAAACGCTCGCCGGACGCTCTGGCCAGTTCAAGATCGGCGGCGAAATCGAGGTGAACCGGCTCGGCTTCGGCGCCATGCGCGTCACGGGGCGCGGCATTTGGGGTCCGCCGGCTGACAAGGCCGAAGCGATCGCCGTGCTGAAGCGCGCGCCGGAACTCGGCGTCAATTTCATCGACACGGCGGAGAGCTACGGCCCGCACGTTTCCGAAGAGCTGATCCGCGAAGCGCTGCATCCCTATGACGGCCTCGTCATCGCGACCAAAGGCGGCCTCACGCGCGGCGGGCCGGATATTTGGGGCCAAGACGGCCGCCCCGAAAAACTCATCGCCGACGCCAAAGGCAGCCTGAAGCGCCTCGGCGTCGAACAGCATGCGCTGTGGCAACTGCATCGCATCGACAGCAAAGTCCCTGCGAACGAACAGTTCGACGCAGTGAGGTCGCTGATCGATGACGGCGTCATCCGCCACGCGGGCTTGAGCGAAGTCAGCGTCGATCAAATCAAAGCGGCGCAAAAAGTCTTTCCGGTCGCGACCGTGCAGAACCTCTACAACCTCGCCAACCGCCAAAGCGAAGACGTGCTCAACTATTGCGAAGCCAACAATATCGGCTTCATCCCCTGGTACCCGCTCGCCGCCGGCGAACTTGCGCGCGAAGGCTCCGTTCTCGACAAAATCGCGAAAGCAAGAGGCGCAGCGCCCAGCCAAATCGCTCTCGCCTGGGTGCTCAAGCGCAGCCCCGTGATGCTCCCCATTCCCGGCACCGGCAAAGTGAAACATCTCGAAGAAAACACCCGTGCCGCCGCGATCGAACTCAGCGACGAAGAGTTCGACGCGCTCAGCAAAGCGGTGCGCTAGCGGTCTCCGCCCCTTGTGGGCGGAGACAGATCGTAGCGCAGCGAAGGTCAGAGGCGGGGTGACGGCGCTGTGGTCTGAAAGTCCTGCGCCGGCACCCCCGCACCTGCGCGTCTGCGCCTTCGTCACGCCGGCGCGGGCAATTCCTCTGTCGCGTCGATGAGTTGCTGCTGGCGGCCGCGCAATTCGACATGGACGTGATTGGTGATGCCCGGGTAGCGCGCATTCAGATCCTGCGCGACGCCGATCTCCTGACCGGCGACGACGACATCGCCTACCTCTACGTTCGGCGCGACGTAGAGCACGCGCGCTTTCACCTTCGTCTCGGAATTGACGATCTCCACCAGGCGGTAGCCATCGCCACTGTACGCGAAACCGAGCCGCGACACCTCTCCGCTGATGGGCGAATGCACCGCGGCGCCAGCAGCAATGACGTAATCGACGCCTTCGTGCTTGCGCTTGCCGGCATCGCGGCTTGCGCCGAAATGGCCCGAGCCGAACGCATCGAAGTCCCGCACGGCGCCATGTGTGGGATTGTAGTAATCGGTGACGCCGTCGCCGTCCTTGTCGACCGCCCAGATCACCGGCGGCTGCGTGACCACCGCCGCCTCGGCCCGCGGCTTCGTGT
>JAEWNX010000468.1 GCA_023461135.1 Pseudomonadota bacterium | reverse complement strand
GTCCCCTGCATGACCGCGTCGTCGTCCGTCGCGTGAAGGAAGAAGAGAAGACCCGCGGCGGCATCATCATTCCGGATACGGCCCAAGAGAAGCCGCAAGAGGGCGAAGTCATCGCCGTCGGCCCGGGCGCCCGCGACGAGGACGGCGAGTACATCAAGCCGGATGTGAGAGTCGGCGACCGCGTCCTGTTCGGCAAATGGTCGGGCACCGAAGTGAAGATCGATGGCGAAGACCTTCTCATCATGAAGGAGTCCGACATCATGGGCGTCCTCGAAACCAAGAAGGCGAAGAAAGAGGCGGCCTAACGGCCGCGCGAATAGCGAACGGTGAGTAGCGAATAGAGCGCCGCGCGCCTCGCTGCTCTCCCTACTCGCTATTCGCCATTCGTCATTCGCTTTGCACAAGCAATCAAAGGAAACGGATCAATGGCAGCCAAAGTTGTAAATTTCGGCTCTGACGCCCGTGAGCGCATGCTCGCCGGCGTCGACATCCTCGCCAACGCGGTGAAGGTCACGCTCGGCCCCAAGGGCCGCAACGTCGTGATCGAAAAGGCCTTCGGCGCTCCGCGCACGACCAAGGACGGCGTCACCGTCGCGAAGGAAATCGAACTCGAAGATAAGTTCATGAACATGGGCGCTCAGCTCGTTCGTGAAGTTGCGTCCAAGACCAACGACGAAGCCGGCGACGGCACCACCACCGCCACGGTGCTCGCTCAAGCCATCGTGCGCGAAGGCATGAAGGCCGTCGCGTCGGGCCGCAATCCGATGGATCTGCGCCGCGGCATCGACAAGGCCACCGCCGCCATCGTCGAAGACCTGAAGAAGCGCGCCAAGAAGGTCGGCGGCTCCGAAGAAATCGCCCAGGTCGGCACCATCTCGGCCAACGGCGACACCGACATCGGCAAATTCCTGTCCGACGCGATGCAGAAGGTCGGCAATGACGGCGTCATCACGGTCGAAGAAGCCAAGTCGCTCGATACCGAACTGGAAGTCGTCGAAGGCATGATGTTCGATCGCGGCTATCTCTCGCCGTACTTCATCACCAACGCCGACAAGATGGACGCCACGCTCGAAGACCCGGTCATCCTGCTCTTCGAAAAGAAGCTCTCCTCGCTGCAGCCGATGCTCCCCGTGCTCGAAGCCGTGGTGCAAAGCCAGCGTCCGCTCCTCATCATCGCTGAAGACGTCGAAGGCGAAGCGCTCGCCACGCTCGTCGTCAACAAGCTGCGCGGCGGTCTGAAGGTCGCCGCCGTGAAGGCGCCGGGCTTTGGCGATCGCCGCAAGGCCATGCTGGAGGACATCGCCATCCTCACGGGCGGCCAAGTCATCAGCGAAGACCTCGGCATCAAGCTTGAGAACGTCACCATCGACATGCTCGGCAAGGCCAAGAAGGTCGTCGTGAAGAAGGACGACACCACGATCGTCGACGGCTCGGGCGCCAAGAAGGACATCGAAGGCCGCATCGCCCAAATCCGCACCCAGATCGAAGACACGACGTCGGACTACGACCGCGAAAAGCTGCAAGAACGTCTCGCCAAACTCGCGGGCGGTGTCGCGGTGATCAAGGTCGGCGGCGCGACGGAAGTCGAAGTGAAGGAACGCAAGGACCGCGTTGATGACGCGCTGAACGCCACCCGCGCTGCGGTGGAAGAAGGCATCGTCCCCGGCGGCGGCGTCGCGCTCCTGCGGGCCGCGATCAAGCTCAACGTCAAGGGCGACAACGAAGACCAGGACACCGGCATCGCCATCGTCCGCAAAGCGCTGGAAGCCCCGATCCGTCAGATCGTCGAAAACGCCGGCGTTGAAGGCTCGATCGTCGTGGGCAAGCTGCGCGAGAGCAAGAGCGAGACCTTCGGCTTCAACGCGCAGACCGAAGAGTACGTCGACATGCTGCAAGCCGGCATCATCGACCCGGTGAAGGTGGTCCGCATCGCGCTGCAAGACGCAGCCTCGGTGGCCGGCCTCATCATCACCACGGAAGCTTCGATCGCCGAAGCGCCGAAGAAGAAGGAAGCCGGCGGCGGCATGCCCGGCGGCGGCATGGGCGGCATGGGCGATATGGACTTCTAAGTCCAAGCGACCAACGCAAGCGTCAAGGGCGAGGCTCCGGCCTCGCCCTTTTTGTTCGGTGCTGCTACCCATTGCCGGCACATGAGCGCAACCAAGGATTTCTTCGTCTCCCGCGCGGGCGCTGACGCGGAAACAGCCGCCTGGATCGTGCGGACGTTGGAAGGCGCCGGCTTCTCCTGCAGCATCCAGCAGCGCGATTTCAGCCTCGGCGCCCACTTTCCCTTGGCGATCGAGGAAGCGTTCGACAGATGTCGCGCCGTGATCGCCGTGCTGTCGCCGAGTTACGTCGCAAGCGCTTATTGCCGTGATGAGTGGAGCGTCGCGTACGCATTTCATCGCAAGGAAAACGGGCGGCGTCTGCTGCCGGTCCGCGTCGCCGCCGGGCGCATACCGGCTTTGGCGGAGGCCCTGGCTTACATCGACCTAGTCGGCGTCCCGCAGGATGAGCAAGCGGCGAAACTGCTCGCAGGCGTGCGTGACTTTCGCCAGGGCCGAGCTTTGTCCGAAGGATTGGCGCCCGACGACACACCGCTCACCAACAGCACCTTCGACACTCCCCACTTCACGGCGCGAGAGGCGGAATTGGCTGCGGTTCACGAGGCGCTGTGGGGAGAGCAAGGCGCGGCGGCCTTGTCGCAGCCGGCCGCCGTGCACGGGTTCGGCGGCATCGGCAAATCCTCCATTGCCCGTGAATACGCGCGCCGGCACGTGCATCGCTACGCTGGCGCGTGGCTGGTCCGGGCTGAGCATGAGGAAACGCTTCTTGTCGACTTGGCGCAGTTGAAAGCGCGTCTGGATGGCGACAACGCCGACACGGCGGACGTCCGCTTCGCAGCCGAAGCGGGTGTCGCCGAAGCGCGCCGGCTCGCGGCTCAAACAGGCAAGCCGTTCCTGCTCGTCTTCGACAACGTGGAAAATCCGGCGGACATTCCCCCCTGGGCGCGCGGCGATCATCTGCATGTCCTCATCACCAGCCGCTACGCCACATGGCCGAGCAGCGTGCGGTCCGTGGAGA
Source organism: Pseudomonadota bacterium (assembly GCA_023461135.1). Classification (GTDB taxonomy): domain Bacteria; phylum Pseudomonadota; class Alphaproteobacteria; order Caulobacterales; family Aquidulcibacteraceae; genus Vitreimonas. The sequence goes on along the minus strand of JAEWNX010000468.1, from coordinate 744 downwards.
TCGAGAAGCTGCCGCTCGACGCGGCGCGGGCGCTGCTGCTGACCGCTTCGGGCCGGGAGAGCGGATCCGAAGTGGACACGCTATTGGCTGCGTTGGCCGGCTTGCCGCTGGCGATCGTGCAAGCCGGCGCCTATTTGCGCGAAAACCCGTCGGAGTCCTTCGCGCAGTATCGCGAAGCCCTAGGCCGGCGTCTCAGCGACGCGCCTGACGATTGGCCGGCCACACAGCGTCTCGTGGCTGCAACCTACGCGCCCTCCCTGCAACTCGCAGAGGCGCGCGCCCCCGGCGCCTCCGCGATGTTGAGCTGCGCGGCCTTCTTCGCATCCGAGAACATTCCCATCACGTTGCTGGCAAAGGACGCCAACGACGAAAAGATGCGCAAGGCCGCGGACGCGCTCACGCGCTATTCGCTGTGGCAGCGCGGCGAAGACTGCCCATGGGGCCCGACGCGCTCCGTGCACCGCGTTCTCCAAACAGTTCTGCGTACGGCAATGAGTCAACAGGAGTTTAAGCAGCGCGCGCTCGCCTGCGGCGACCGGCTCGCGTTCGTCTCGGCCTGTCCGCCGGGCGATGTGCAAAAATGGCCCAAACTGGCGTGTCTCACTTCGCACGCCGCCGCCTTGAGCGCCGCCACACCCGAGTCCGCGGCCGGCCAAGGTCTTGCAGCCGCGCTCAGCACATGCGGCGAGTATCTCATGATCCGCGCCGACTTTGCGGGCTCGGAGCCGATGCTGCGAAGAGCGC
>JAEWNX010000467.1 GCA_023461135.1 Pseudomonadota bacterium | reverse complement strand
ATCAGGCACGTGCTCCAGCATAAGGGGCTGAAAAACGCCGCCGACTTCGAACACGAACCACAGGGTGCGCTTGCTGATCTGGCGCCGCAGAGCAGCTTCGTCGGAGCGGCGAAGAAGCTCGGACGCGGTCTGTTCGGCCAAGCGGAGGCTGTGCAGCTCTTCTTCGCCATAGAGACCCGATATTAAATCCGGCCAGCCCCTACGCAGAGCTTGCGCCTCTGCGCATTTGGCTATCATGACCCGCCCCATGCGCCGCCATGTCGGTTCGAGTTGGCGACTGCCTGTAGGCGTGCGGCGGCCGGCCTCATCCGGTGACCATTCTTCATGCAGCGGTGCGTATTCGTCCCACCAGGCTTCGCCCGCGACCGGATGCCAAACGCCTTCGCTGGCCTTCCAGGCGCGCACCTCCGCGCGCGCAATGCCGAGTGGGTTTGTGTCAGCATGGACGCGCGCGTCGTCCCGTTCGATCACAGGGGCGCTCTCCATGGGACGATAATCTCCCTGCCGAGCTGCGATCACGCGCAAGCCGTCGATTGTGGCCCAGCAGACCAAGCGGCGCCTCGCGTAATCCTCAGCGCTTAAGACCAGCGGGGTGATTTGCCGGCGCAGCGGATCCAGGCCGCATTGGGTCGCGACGGCTATGAACTCGTCGAACTCGGCGTCCGTGCAAGCACGAGCGACTGAGCGTCGAATGAGCTTCAGCTGCGCGGTGCTGAACTCGCGCCGAAGCGGTGTTGCATGCTCCGCCATCAACGCCTCCGAACCGTGAGAGTGACCGCTCCGTTTGAGAGCCGCGCGCCGGCAACCTCCTCGCCTGCTTCCAAGGCTTCCCTGGCCAAGCGCCTATTGAGCACGGGCTTCAGATCAAAGAACCGCGCCGGCACTTGAGCCTCTTCGTCCACAATGAGCGCAGGCGGGCGGTTCGAGAGCGTCAATGTAGCCACGGGTCGCTCCAGCGATTTGCGTTCAAGCAGGAAGAGCGCCTGCTCGAGAATCGAGCGCCTTGACTCGCGGCGCTCCTGCAGCCGATGCAGGCGCACCGCGAGCGTGTCTTTCTGCAGCTTCAGACCCGAGATGAGGGCCTCGTCGTTGAGATCGGCCTCCAGCATGAGGTCGATTAGTTCGAGCAAGCCGGTCTGACCCTCGGCCAGCACCAGCATGAGTTCAGGATCTTCGAGCGTCTCGTGATGCACTTCGAGGTTGGCTCTCAAAGCCAAGAGCACCCGCATCTGTTCCTCGGCTGAGTGTTCCAAGGCGAGGGTGGCGCGCCTGGGCGGCGCCGCGCGCTCCGCCGCGCGGGTTAGGATAGCCTCTGGCTGGCGCGCCTCAGCGGCGCCGGCCGCAAAGTCCAAATTCTCGCTCATGAGGATGGTCCGGTTTTGGGTTGGCCGCGGAGCGCTGACGTCCGCGCCGCGGTGGGAAGACCTTCTCTCCCACTGCCCAAAACCCGGACCGACCGGGGATTTATTGCACACACGACTAAGTCGCCGTGGGACCAGTACCGCTCTCTATGCGCGCGAAGTCCAGTCGAAGCCGGTCCGGATCCAGTGGATTGCTGCAGCTTTCCTGCGCCGGGCGCGAGTGCTGCGACCGCGGCTGTCCCCTGCGAAGCCACGACCAGTGGAAATCGGCGCACCATCAGCGGACAACCCCCGCGGCCCAGTGAATTTGCAGCGGGCAATGCGTGGACTGTCGCGCGAGTTTGCGCACACAGACAACTACCACTGTCTGGGGCAATCGATCCGTAGGCGTTTTCTCTTTGCAACAGACACAACAAAGCCCATTGAAAAACTGATATCGCCATTCGGTTTTTCGGAGGCTAGATGCTGCGCAGTTGGCTTTTTCACCCACTGGTCTTTTACCCGCTCGCCATCGTTCTTGCCGCGCTGCTGATCGCGTTCGGCCTTCAGCCGCAGAAATGGCCGCAGGACCCTGCCCCCGTTGCAGCGGAATTAGTTGAGGGCGCGCTCGTCTACTCGGCGGGCGGCTTCAACAACCCTGATTCCGCTCCCGAGCAATACATGACCGTCGTGCGCAATTTTTGGGGCCAGCCACAAGCGCTGCGCATCGCTATTAGACCCGGCCAACCTGCACCGACCCCCGCCGAGCAAGGTGTACGAATATTGATGGCGCCAGAGGACGCTGCGCGCATCGAGAACCGTCCCGTGACGGTGGAGGTGACATACAACCCCTCGGCCGTGAACACCGCGAGGGGTCTTGCTGTCAGTCTTCAAGGCATCGGCCCTGCGGAATGGGTAAGCCAGGACATCTCTCCTGAGCCCGCCACCATCCGCTTCCAACTGCCCGCTCAGTCCGCCGTCAATGCAATCGGGCTACGCGCCCTTAGCGCCGGCGAGGACCAGGCTTACGGACTCGAGATCACCCGAATTCGTGTTGTCCCGCAGAGCTAACTTGGCTCCAAAGATTAGCGGACGTGCAAGTATGTTCTGGCGCGAGGTTTTATGGCGAGGACCGTACTGGGCATCATCGGCGGCAGCGGCGTCTACGCAATGGAGGGCCTGCGCGACGTGCGCGAAGAGCGCATCGCCTCGCCTTGGGGCGAGCCATCCGACGCACTACGCTTCGGCGTGCTCGAAGGCGTCGACGCGGTCTTTCTAGCCCGCCACGGCCGCGGCCACGCGCTCGGCCCCAGCGACATCAACTATCGGGCCAATATCGATGTCTTGAAGCGCGCCGGCGTCACCGATGTCATCTCTGTCTCCGCCTGCGGGTCGCTGCGTGAAGATCTCGCCCCAGGCGCGTTCGTGCTCGTCGATCAATTCATCGACCGCACCTTCGCCCGCGCCAAGAGCTTCTTCGGCAAGGGCTGCGTTGCGCACGTTTCGATGGCCAAGCCCGTGTGCCCCAAGCTGCTCGACGCTCTTGAACACGCCGCGCAAGCGGAGGGAATCCCCTACCATCGCGGCGGCGCATATTTGGCGATGGAAGGGCCCCAGTTTTCCTCGCTCGCGGAATCGCAACTCTACCGGTCCTGGGGTTGCGACGTGATTGGCATGACCAATATGCCCGAAGCAAAGCTCGCCCGCGAAGCCGAGCTGCCTTACGCCAGCGTCGCCATGGTGACCGACTACGATTGCTGGCATCCCGACCACGGCGCGGTCGAGGTCGCGGACGTGATCAAAGTGCTGATGGACAACGCGCAAAAAGCGAACGCGCTGCTCCGAAGCGTCGCGCCGCTGCTCGGCCCGGACCGCACACCTTCGCCGCTTGGGATCGAAACCACGCTCGACACGGCCATCATCACGCCGCCCGACGCGCGCGATCCCTCGCTGCTCGCCAAACTCGACGCCGTCGCCGGACGTGCGCTCAAGGCTCACCGCACATGAACATCAAGGACGCCATCCGCACCATCCCGGACCATCCCAAACCAGGCGTCATGTTCCGCGACATCACCACGCTCCTTGGCAACGCGCGCGCATTCCGCACCGTGGTGGATCAACTGGTGCAGCCCTATGCCGGCATTCGCATCGACAAGGTCGCCGGCATAGAAGCGCGCGGCTTCATCCTCGGCGGCGCGGTTGCGCATCAGCTTTCGGTCGGCTTCGCGCCCGTGCGCAAGAAGGGCAAGCTCCCCTGGCGGACCGTCGCCCAAGATTACGAGCTGGAATACGGGACGGACACAATGGAAATGCACGCCGACGCGCTGAACGCGGGCGACCAGGTGCTGATCGTGGACGATCTCATCGCCACGGGCGGCACGGCGTTCGCCGCCGTGAAGCTGATCGAGCAGCTCGGCGGCCAAGTCGCCGGCGCCAGCTTCGTGATTGACCTCCCCTACCTAGGCGGTTTGCAGAAACTGCGCGCCTTAGGATTGCGCGCGGATGCGCTTGCCGCTTTCGAAGGGCGCTGAGTTAAGACGCCGCCATCTGCTGTGGAACTGGCACCAACGTTTGTCCCGACACGGCCGCCGTTGGAAGCTGCTCGCCCAAGATCGCGGCCAAGGTTGGCACCACATCGAAGGATTTGCGGAGCCCATGATCGCCCGGCGTCAAACCTGCATTGGCGCAATACAAGAAACCATGCGGTCCAGAATGCCCGCCGGTTCGGCGAAACGGCACAGGGCCAATCTTACCGATTCCGGGATGTGCAAGGCCTAACGGCAGACCATCCCAATAGATGTAAAGATCTGACTCGGTCGGCCCGATCTCTTCGATCGGCTTCTCGTTCACGTGAAAGCCCGCGATAACAGGTTGCCCCGTGATAGGATCGCGACAGTTCAGTAGCGTCTCCTGAATCTCGCGCACCAGCTCGTGCCGCCGATTCGGCGACACGATGCCATAACGCTCGCGGCCAATCAGATTGAGTCGCACGCGTCCGTCATAGAACGACGGCACAGCAAACGCCTCCATGTCGGGCCAGAACGGCCGGTAACGCGACGCGGGTTGCCAGTCGATCTCCTCATTTTCGATGACAGCATCATCTCGGTCTTCGCGCGCATCGAGTACGTGCTTGATCGCGTCGCTCCACAATGGGGGAATTCGGTCCTCCATGGCGAAATGCCATGTCTGGTTTTCCGCAAGCAGCGGCGTGCCGTCGGACAGTGCCGAGCGCCATGGCAGGTCGCGCATCCAACTTCGACCGAACTGACGCCGGTAAAGCAATTCAGGCAGCAAGCACATAGCGGCAACATCAGCCCCGTTGGCGCCCATGCCATGCATTGCGAACACTAGAACAGCCGTGTCCGGGAACGCAGCTGCCAGCCCGCCAATTAATTCATCCGTCTCCCGGTACACCGCCTCCAGCCCTTTTCGCGCGGCGCGCGCGGACGGGAGCACGTGCAACGGATGAGAAGGATCAACGCCGTGCCACAGCGGCTCGACCGCGGAGTGCGGCTCACTAACGACTACCATCGCCAAGTCCCAATCTGGGAGTCGCTGCGAGAGCATCCACTTTGCGGCTTCAAAGCGAACGCGCACAGCGTGTGCGAGCGCCTCTCCCGCGGCTCTGGTCTGCGCTTCCGACTGCCAAACCATCCCGTAGATGTGCTCAGCCGCAGGATAGGGCCCGAAGCGCTCCGTCATCTCTTCAACAAGCGATGCGGGCCGACTCGCCTGTGGGGCGCCCGGATCGTGCGCGCCCCATCGTGCGATCCCCTTCAGGTTGGGCGCGCGTAGGAGATCACAGTACGGCACATCAAACATAACGCATTTTGAATCAAACGCCGAAAAAATGGGCGTCGCATCCGTCGGTTGTTGCCTGACGTGATAAGAACGCGGGTCGAACGTCACTGCGGAATAGCGATTCATGGCTTCAGGAGTCAGGCCGCTTGATACGTGCTCCCAGGCGAGGCCTGTGTACTTG
>JAEWNX010000466.1 GCA_023461135.1 Pseudomonadota bacterium | reverse complement strand
TGATTTGGGAGACCAGCTTCGCGATGCGGCCGCCGCGCCGGCGGGCGCGGGCGTGCATGCGCTTCATGGTGATGTTCTTGCCGACATGGGCTTGGGCGACGACGAGACTGTCGACGTCCAGGCTGTGATTGTTCTCGGCGTTGTCGATCGCCGACTTCAGGCACTTAAGCACGTCCTTGGCGATGCGCTTCTGCGAAAAGCGCAATTCGTTGACGGCCTTTTCGGCCGACAAGCCGCGGATCGACTGAGCCACGAGGTTCAGCTTTTGCGGGCTGATGCGAACGGTGCGCAGCACGGCGCGCGCTTCGTTCGTGGCCTGCTTCGGAGGAGCTTTCGGTTTGCTCATCTCACTTCCTCTTGGCCTTCTTGTCGGCGCCGTGGCCGTAGTAATTCCGCGTCGGCGCGAATTCGCCGAGCTTGTGGCCGACCATGTCCTCGCTCACGAGCACCGGCGTGAACACCTTGCCGTTGTGAACCTGGAAGGTGAGGCCGACGAATTGCGGCATGATGGTGGAGCGGCGCGACCAAGTTTTGATCTGCTCACGACGGCCGCCGCCAGAGGCCTTCTCGGCCTTGGTGAGCAGATAACCGTCGACAAACGGGCCTTTCCAAACAGAACGCGGCATCTTCGTTAGCTCACTTTCTTCGCGTGACGACGGCGGATGATCAGACGATCCGACGGCTTGGTCTTGCGGGTCTTGGGACCGCGCGTTTTCTTGCCCCACGGCGTGACGGGGTGACGTCCGCCCGAGGTCTTGCCTTCACCGCCGCCGTGCGGGTGATCGACCGGGTTCATGGCGACGCCGCGAACCGACGGCTTGCGGCCGAGCCATTTGGTGCGGCCGGCCTTGCCCCAGACTTCGTTCATGTTATCGGGGTTCGACACCGCGCCGATCGTGGCCATGCACACGTCCGGCACCATGCGGACTTCGCCGGACGCCATGCGCAACTGCGCGTAGCCGGCGTCGCGGCCGACCACTTGCGCGTACGTGCCGGCCGAGCGCGCCATTTGCGCGCCCTTCAGCGGCTTCAATTCGATGTTGTGCACGATCGTGCCGACCGGGATCGATTTCAGCGGCATCGCGTTGCCGGGCTTCACGTCCACGCGCTCGCCGGCGACCACGGTGTCGCCAGCCTTCAGGCGCTGCGGGGCGATGATGTAACTCATCTCGCCGTCGGCGTACTTGATGAGAGCGATGAACGCGGTGCGGTTCGGATCGTACTCGAGACGCTCGACCTTCGCCTCAACGCCCCACTTGCGGCGCTTGAAGTCGATCTTGCGATAGGCGCGCTTGTGCCCGCCGCCGTGACGGAACGCGGTGACGCGGCCCATGTTGTTGCGGCCGCCGGACTTGGTCAGTCCTTCGGTCAGCGCCTTTACCGGCTTGCCTTTGTACAGCTCGCCGCGATCAACGATCACGAGCTGACGGCGGCCGGGCGAGGTCGGGCGGAAAGTTCTAAGCGCCATTACGAGAGCCCCGTCGTCACGTCGATGGAATAGCCCGCAAGCAGCGTGACAACCGCGTTCTTGGTGTCGGAGCGCCTGCCCGGGATACCGCGAAACTGCTTGGTCTTGCCCTTGCGCACGATGGTGTTCACGGCGGCGACCTTGACGTTGAACAGCTTTTCAACGGCAGCCTTGATCTCAGTCTTCGTCGCGGTCAGCGGCACGCGGAAAACGACCTGGTTCTTCTCGGAGAGAAGCGTCGCCTTTTCCGTGATCACGGGCGCCAGAATGGTGTCGTAGTGTTTGAGCGCGCTCATGCCGCGGCTCCTTCTTCAGCTTTGGCGGCCTTTTTGGCCGGCGCGCGCTTTTTCGGGGCGGGCTTGGCCTCGCCGTTCTTGAAGCGCTCGTGGATGGCGTTCACCGCGTCCTGCGTCAGCACCAGCTTGTCGGCGCGCAGGATGTCGTAAACGTTGAGGCCCGCGTTCGGCAGGATGTCGATGTGCGGGATGTTGCGCGCGGCGCGCGCCACGTTCGCATCGACCTGGGCGCCGGCGATGAAGAGCGCTTTCTCAAGCTTCAGCTTGGTCAGCCCCTTCTGCAGCGCGGATGTCTTGGCTTCCTTCAACGTCAGCGCGTCGATGACGACGATGTCGCCGGCGTTGGCCTTGGCGGAGAGCGCATGGCGCAGCGCGAGCGCGCGGAATTTCTTCGTCAGGTCGTGGCTGTAATCGCGCGGCAGACGATTGTGCGCGTGACCGCCGCCACGGAAAATCGGGGCGTTCTTTGCGCCGTGACGCGCCTGGCCCGTGCCCTTTTGCTTGTAGACCTTCGAGTGGGTGACCGAAACTTCGCCACGCGACTGCGTCTTGTGCGTGCCGGCGCGGCGCTTGGCGAGTTGGTACTTCACCATGCGATGAAGGATGTCCTTGCGGATTTCCTTGATGCCGAAGATGGCCTCGTCGAGATCGACGGAGCCGCCCTTCTTGCCATCGAGAGTTTGAACGTCGAGCTTCATGTCCGTCCTCACTCAGCCGCGGCTTGCGCTTGGCGGAGACCCGCCGGCTTGGGCGCTTCTTTCGGCAGCGGCGCCTTGGCGGCGTCGCGCACTTCGACCCAGCCGCCTTCGGCGCCGGGCACAGCGCCCTTCACAAACAAAAGTCCGCGTGCGGGATCGACGCGGACAATTTGCAGATTTTGAACCGACACACGCTCGTCGCCGAGATGGCCGGCCATCTTCTTGCCTTTGAACACCTTGCCCGGGTCCTGGCGTTGGCCGGTGGAGCCGTGCGAGCGGTGCGAGACGGAGACGCCGTGCGTGGCGCGCAAGCCGCCGAAGTTCCAGCGCTTCATCGCGCCGGCGAAGCCCTTGCCGATCGAGACGCCCGCGACGTCGACCTTCTGGCCCGCCACAAAATGGTCGGCGCTGAGTTCGGCGCCGACGGGCAGCAAGTTGTCAGAGGAAACACGGAATTCGCGGATGATGGCCTTCGGCTCAATCTTCGCGCGCGCGAACTGGCCACGGATCGCGTTGCTCTTGTTCTTCGCTTTGGTCGCGCCGGCGGCGAGCTGGACGGCGGTGTAGCCGTCGCCCTTCGCTTCACGAGCGGGCGCCTTGCCCTTCTCGGTCTTGCGCGACTTCTTCGGCTTCAGCGCGACCGCTTCGCCGGAAGCGTTCTTGTACTCTTCAGCATCGACCGTGCGGCGGCCGACGACTTGGCAGCCCGCAAGATCGAGCACCGTGACAGGCACATGCGCGCCGTCTTCGGCGAACACGCGCATCATGCCAACCTTGCGCGCAATGACGCCGGTGCGACGAGGAGTTTCCTTAACCATCGCGATCAACCCAGCACTTGGATTTGAACGTCGACGCCGGCGGAGAGGTCGAGCTTCATCAGCGCATCGACCGTCTGCGGCGTCGGTTGCACGATATCGAGCACGCGCTTGAAGGTGCGGATCTCGAATTGCTCGCGGCTCTTCTTATCGATGTGCGGCGAGCGGTTGACGGTGAACTTCTCGATCAGCGTCGGCAGCGGGATC
>JAEWNX010000465.1 GCA_023461135.1 Pseudomonadota bacterium | reverse complement strand
TCTTCTCGGGGCGCGGCGCCTTAACCCGCTTCGCCGGCTTGGCTTTCGCCGCGCGCGGCAGCACGGCGAGCACTGGCGTCTCCAAAGCGCGCGCAGCGCTCGATGGCGTCGGGAACGAGCGGCGCATCAGGGCGCGCGAGAGGCCGGCGCCGACCGCAACGATCCCCGCGATCAGCAACGTCACGATCATGATCGGCCAGCGCAGGCTCTTGCCTTGCGCCGGCACAGCAGCGCGCTCCACCGGCGTGATGTTGTCGGTCGCGCGGCCCAGGAGCTGCGAGCGCGTGCGCGCGTCTTCCGCCCGCGTTGCGAAATTCTGCGCGCTGGTCTCCAGGATCGAACGCTCGCGCTGAAGCTGGCGGAAGCGGGGCTCCAGCACCTGCATAGCGCGCAGACGCTCGCGCACCTCGGTCCGTTGCTGCCGCAACGCCGCAGCGCGGCCGCCTTGCGCGCGCGCCTCCGCTTCCATCGCGTAGAGCTGGCTCGCCACATCCTGGCGCACCGGATTTGCCCCGCGGCGCGTTATGCTCGGCGGATCGCCGCCGGCGAGGAACGATTCCAATTGTGCAATGCGCCGGTCCACCTCGCGCACGGGCAGCGCGTCGGATTGATAGCGCGACAGAAGCTGCTCACGCTCCATCTGCGCCTGCACCAAGGCGGTGCGCGCGTCGCTTTCCGAGTAGAGCTGGATCTCTTCCGGCTCAGCCTGATAGCGGGCCCGCAGCGCGCCCGCGCGCGCGTCCGCTTCGCGTTGCCGCGCCTGCGCGTCGAGCAATTGCGTTTCGATGTCCCCGGCGCGCGCCGCCAGCGCGGCAAGCTCGCTCTCGAAATCGCCGATCTGATGTTCCGTCAAGAACGACGCCAGCGCCGTGCTCGCGTGCGCGGACCGCGCGCTCAGGTCGGAGCTTTCCTCAGCCAGCGCATCAAACTCGCCGCCCACGAGAACGGTGCGGCGATGTACGAGATAAGAATCCACCAGCGCATTCAGCGCCAGCGCCGCGACCTCCGGATTGCGGTGTTCGAACGAAAGCCCGATCGCCGGCGTCTGCGGCGCTGTCTCCACCGTCAAATGCTGCGCGAACGCACGTTCGGCGGCGGCAATCTTGCGCGCTTGCGAGCCGGGCGCGGCGGCGATGTCGGGGTAAAGCGTGGCCAGACCCACGTCAGCGATCGCCGCGCGCACGACCGTGCCCGACCCGATCAGCCGCATCTCCGCATTCACGACCGCCTGCATGTCCGGCGTTGCGCCAGCGCCCGCGCCGCCCGCGGCCGGCTGGTAAACATATTCCTCGCCCATGCGCACGATCAGTTCGCTGCGCGCCGTGTACGCCTTCGGCGCCATCAGCGCGGCCACCAGGCCCAGCGCACAGATCACCGCGCCGAGCCCCAAAACCAAGGCGCGCTCCGCCCACAGCATCGCGGCGATATCGACGATGCTCATGCGCCGCGCGTCTGCCCAGGCAGACGCCGCGGACGTGAGGCCCGCCTCTGTGCTCGTCTTCATCAGCGCTCCCAGACGTGCGCGAAGCGGCAGTTTGCGCCCATTTGGTAAACGATCATTCACCACCCCCAACGCATGCTCGCCGCGACGCACCGTTAAGGATCGTCCGCTAACAAAGCGTTGGAGTTAATCGATGCGCACCGTCATCGCCGTTCTCGCCGCCGCCGCGGCCGCCCTGACGTTGGCGTCGAGCGCGCACAGCCAGGAAACCCCGGCGAGCGGCACGCCGAGCGTCATCTATTCCGACGCCACGCCGCAGTACCGTTTCTATCCCGGGGACGAGATCGAAATCACGGTGTTTTCGGCGCCGGAACTAACACGCACGGTGACGGTCGGGCCTGATGGCCGCGTCGCGCTGCCCCTCGTCGGCGCAGTTCGCGCGGCCGATCTCACCGCCGAAGAGTTGCACGATCACCTGGTCTCCGCTTACGCCGCGCACCTGCGTATGCCCGAACTGACCGTCACGCCGCGCTCCTACGGCTCGCGCCAAGTGTTCGTCGGCGGCGAAGTCGCGCGCCCCGGCATTTACGAAATGCCGGCGCAGATCGACGCCTTCCAGGCTGTCGCACTCGCCGGAGGCTTTCTGCCCAGCGCGCGCCGCGGCGACGTGCTCGTGCTCTCGCGCGCCGGTGGGCAAACGGCAGTGTCGGAAGTCGATCTCTCATCGCGCGCGATGCGCCAGGGCTTCCCCGGCGCGCAGCCGCTCCAGCGCTACGATGTCGTCTACGTTCCGCGCTCGCACATCAGCCAGGTGAACTTGTTCATGCAGCAATACGTGCGCGACGCGCTGCCCGTGCAATTCAGCTTCTATTACGACCTGCGCGGCGACCGGAATAACTGATCTCTTACTCGTGATCGCGCTCTCGCCCACGTGAATTGAGCGCGCGGCGAACGCGCGGCACGCTTCTTCAGAATAAGGGAGGAAGCCGATGGCCGCGCTAGCGCGGCGTGCGCGCGATCACGCGCCGCACGCCGACCCGAACGTCATCCCGTTTATCGACGTGCTGCTGGTGCTGCTGATCATTTTCATGGTGACCGCGCCCAGGCCGACGGCGGATCTGCAAGTGGATCTGCCGCGCACCGATCGGCAGGGACCGCCGCCGGTCATTCCGCCCACCATCGTGCAAATCCGGGATACGCCAGGCGGCTATCGCATCCTGGTAAGCGGAGAGGAGACGGGCTTGGATCAACTGGGCGCCGATGCGCTTTCGCACATGCTGGCCGTCGATCCAGCGATCACGCCGGAAGACGCATTCGCCGAGGGGCGCATCTATGTGCGCTCAGACCTCGGCGTCGCCTACCAGCACGTCATCACCGTGGTGGAAACGCTGCAGGACGCGCGCTTCCGCAAAGTCGCCATCTACGCTCAAGACGCGGACGCGACAGGCGAGGCGTCCGCCCCGCCTTGACAGCCGTTTAGTGATGCTTAACCGAAAGCCACTCGCGAGCGCGACGTTGCGCTTCGGCGATCAGATCTCTCGACATCATGTCGGCAAGTTCGCGGCGGCATTCCTTGGCCGCTTCCGAACCGCGCGACGCAGCGAGGTTGAACCACATGTGCGCTTGCACATAGTCCACGTCCTGGCCGGTCGAATAGATCAAGCCCAGCTTATAGAGGTTTGTGCTGTCGCCTTGCGTACGCACCAGTTCGTGCGCTTCAGCGATCTCAGAATCCGTAAACGCCATTTAAGGCCGCTCCCTTGTACCACTTGGGAACGCCTAGCTTTAGCTATGTGCGTTCCACCCCACTGACGTGCATAATTCGCGCCGCCGGGGTGGACCAATAACGTGCATAACTTGCGATAAGCTTAAGCCCACATCAGCCCTGTTTGGCCTTATCGCAGGCGTCGCGCACAGACTTCGAGGTTTGTCCGAACAGATGCTTCGCCGCTTCCGCGGAGTTCGCACTCTGCTCATCGGCCTTGCGCTTCAGCTCTTCACCCCTCGCTAACGCGCGTTCAACAGCCGGCCGCGTTTTGATGCGCTCGACCCAGTCTTTAAGCTTTGGGAAATCATCCCATTGCTGGCCCATGCGATGCGCGCCCCGCGTCCACGGCCACGACGCCATGTCGGCAATGGAATATTCACCGGAAAGATACGGCCTGTCCTCCAGCCGCCGCTCCATCACGCCGTAAAGCCGGTTGAGTTCGTTGAGATAACGCGCGCGCCCATATTCGATCTTCGCCGGATCGTCGACGAGCTTCGGCGCGTAATTGAGAAAGTGGCTCGCTTGACCCGCCATCGGCCCGAGCCCCGCCACCTGCCAAATCAGCCATTGCTCGACTTCAACGCGCGCGCGTTCTTCCTTCGGATAGAACTTGCCGCTCTTGCGTCCGAGATATTGCAGGATTGCGCCGGACTCGAACACCGAGATCGGCGCGCCGCCCGGCCCGCCCGGATCCACGATCGCCGGCATCTTGTTGTTCGGCGAGACCGCCATGAACGCTTCGCTGAATTGCTCGCCGCGCCCGATATTCACGGGCTTCAGCACATACGGCAGCCCCATTTCTTCCAGCGCAATCGTAATCTTCCACCCATTCGGCGTGGGCCAGAAATAAAGCTCGATCGGCTGGGTCATTCAGCTTCCATTCATGTCGGCGTCTGTCACACATGGGACAAGTTCCGGCGCGCCGCTAGTCTCATCGATGATACCGCGAGGCGAAAAAGCGCATGAAAATTGCGCTATTTCGTCCCCATCTATGTCGCCAGGCCGCGCTGGACAAACGCTGTCACGCCTCAACGACAAAGTTCCGGATTCATTCAGGCGCAGTTCAGCAAAGCCTCGACAAACTTGCCCGCAAAGAGGGACCTCCTTTTGAACGGAGCGGTTCAGGAGGAGCAAGGAAGGAGACCTCGCTATGAAACGCTTTGCTATGGCGGCGTTGGCGGCGGCCACTTTTGCGGCGCCGCTGCTCATTTCGAATGACGCCGACGCCCGCGATCGCCGCGGCGATCGACACCGCGGCCATGACCGTGACCGCGATTGGGATCGCGACCGCGATCGCCACGACCGCCGCGATTATCGCGACGACCGCCGCCACTATCGCGACGGCTATCGCGACGCCCGCCGCGACCAGCGCCGCTGGGACCGCAGCCGCTATAACGGCTACACCTATCGCGGCCGCTGGCACTACGGCCCGCCGCCGTCACACTACGATTATCGCTATGTCGATTATGGCTATCGCCAATGGCGCCGCGGCGACCGTCTGCCGGGCTACTACCGCGATTATTACCGTCCGGTCGACTATCGCTACTATCGTCTGCGCCCGCCGCCGCGCGGCTACCACTACGTGCGCGACGACCGCGGCGACTATCTTCTCGTCGGCATCGCGACCGGCGTGATTTTGGGCGTGATCCTGGCTGGCAACTAAGCCCCTCCCATTGTCAGCTAACGCGTCCTGCCCCGGAGCTCCTCCCCAGCTCCGGGGCAACTTTTATCCGCGTTAACACGCGAGCAACCAAACTAAACGAGGCTCCACCGCGCTGAAACGCGGGAGAGCCTCATGCTCGTGTACATCTGGATGTGCGTGATGATGCAGGCCTTCATGCCGGGCGGCGACCGCATCGCCTCGCTGCACGCCGGCGCGTTCGAAGCGCATCTGCGCTCAGAAATCGAAGCGCCAGCGTTGATCGGCGCCGCCGGCCACGTCGCCCGCTACACACCGCTCGTGGCGCGGGCGCGCTAAACGCCGAGCTTCTTTTTCAGAATCTCATTCACAACGCCCGGGTTCGCCTTGCCGCCCGTCGCCTTCATGGTCTGACCGACCCACCAGCCGAACGCCTTGGGGTTCTTCTGCACGTCGGCGACCTTGTCGGCGTTCGCCGCCATCAGCTCGTCGATCGCTCTCTCGATCGCGCCCGTATCGGTGACCTGCTTCAATCCTTCGCGCTCGACGATGACCCCCGGCGCATCGCCCGTTTCGATCATCTTGGCGAACACGTCCTTGGCGATCTTGCCGTTGATCGTGCCGTCCTTCACCAGATCCAACAGCGCGCCCAAAGCCTCAGCCTTCACCGGCGACTGCGAAAGCTCCAAGCCCTTCTTGTTCAGCACGCCGAACAATTCCTGCGTCACCCAGTTCGCCGCCTGCTTGGCGTCACGCCCCTTGGCCACTGTCTCGAAATACGCCGCCGCTTCGCCATCGCCTGAAAGAACGCGCGCGTCATACGCCGTCAGCCCATAGCTCTCGACAAACCGCTTCTTCTTCGCATCCGGCAGTTCCGGCAGCGACGCCTTGATCTCCGCGATCCACTTTTCGTCCAGCACCAGCGGCAGCAAATCCGGATCGGGGAAGTAGCGATAGTCATGCGCATCTTCCTTCGAGCGCATCGTCCGCGTCTCGCCCACGCCGGGATCGAACAGCCGCGTCTCCTGATCGATCTTGCCGCCGCCTTCCAAAATCTCGATCTGCCGGCGCGCCTCGTACTCGATCGCCTGCGCCATGAAGCGGGTCGAGTTCACGTTCTTGATCTCGCAGCGCGTGCCCCATTCCTTCGTGTTGGCCCTGCGCACCGAGACGTTCACGTCCGCGCGCATGGAGCCTTCCTCCATGTTGCCGTCGCACGTGCCCAGCGCGCGCACGATGGCGCGCAGCTTATTGAAATACGCCGCCGCCTCTTTCGACGAGCGCATATCCGGCCGCGACACGATCTCCATCAGCGCCACGCCCGCGCGGTTCAAATCCACATACGTCTCGCTCGGCGAGAGATCATGGATCGACTTGCCCGCGTCTTGCTCAAGGTGCAGCCGCTCAATGCGGATCGTCACCGGATCTTCGCCGTCCGGCTCCACCTCGATGGCGCCCTCGCCGACGATCGGCTCTTTGTATTGCGAGATCTGATAGCCCTGCGGCAGATCGGGATAGAAATAGTTCTTCCGGTCAAATCGGCTCTTGCGATTGATCTCCGCATTCAGCCCTAGCCCCGTGCGGATCGCCTGCTCCACGCAGAAGCGATTGATCACTGGCAGCATGCCCGGCATCGCCGCATCCACCAACGACACATGCGCATTCGGATCGCCGCCATAAGCCGCGCTGGCGCCGGAAAAGAGCTTCGCTTGGCTCGTCACCTGCGCATGCACTTCCAGGCCAACGATAATCTCCCAATCCCCCTTATCGCCGCGGATAAGCTGGTCTGGACGGGCGGAGCGGACGTCGAGTTCAGTCATCCCCCGCACTTAAGACGCTTGGCGCGCCCACGCAATCGGCTAGGATTTCCCCGCTGCAAACGGGGAGGACCCGATGCGTTTTCTGATGCTCTGCCTGGCGCTCGCCGCCGGCCTCATGTTCGCCGCGCCGGCATCCGCACAAGGCTTTCCGCCCGGCCCATGGCACGGCGTGTGGGTCAACGGGGAGAGAACCTACGAATACGGCGCCGAACTCGACTTCACCGTCGAGAATAGCGGCCGCGTCCAAGGCCAAATCCGGTGGACTCTGCTGCGTTCGCCCCGTCCTGAAGAGCAAGGCGAGATCGGCATGCAGGCTGTCGAGTACGTCGAAGGCGCGCTCGATCTCGACGAAGGTTCGCTGACGCTACAAGGCACGCGCAAAGACGATCCGAACGAGATCATCGGCCTCGATGTCTATCGCCTCGCCGTCTCACCCAACGGGCAGTACATCGCCGGCATCACTTGGGACAACGGCACGTGGGGCGGCCGCATCGACCTGTCACGCGGCGGCCCGACGTCCTAGCGCGCCGCTTCCGCCCGCGCCGTTACACCGCCGACGTCTAGTGCACCGTCGCAAGATCCTGCCAGCCCCCGCTCGGAATATGCGCTTCGGCGCCGAGGTGATCGTACACGTCTTCTTCCTCCGGACGCAGGCTGTGCGCCAGCCACAGGCCGAGCCCGATTGACACCGCCCCGCTAGCCCTGGCGAGCCCCGGGCGCGCCTCAAAAAACGACACCAGATTGCGCCAAGGTTCCGGCCCGGTATTCCACAATTGCGTATGCCGGCGCGGCTGAGCCAGCGCGAGCACGCCCTCGCCAATCATCATGATCGCGAGCATTTCGGCGGAAAGCTTGAGCGGCAGATTCATGGAGGCCTCCTTGCCTCCGCCAACCGCCCCGCGCGGGCAACGGTTCCGCACACGCAGATTCAACCGCGGGCCAGTGCGAAACGGGGATTGCGACACGCCCTATCCATGCGCTTTGCGGCTCAACCCATTGAAATGAAATCACTCGCGGACAATCTATCCGACCGAGTTGCAGCGGCCCGATACTGCCGGTCATGCAAATACGAAAGCCGCTCCTCACCAGACACCGCCGCCAGAGGCTCGTCCTCTGGGCGCTGGCGATGCTGCAAGGATCGCGGCTGTGCTGTTTGCTGAAGAGACGGTCACCGCGCGCCAGATGCGCCAGCGGGCCGGCGTCTCGCTGGCGGGGCTCACGCGCATGATAGTGCAGCTCGCCATCGTCCGCGCCGGCGAATTGTCGGGCCTGCGCCGGCGCCGCTTGACCTATTTCAAGCGCGGCCGCGATCTGCGCACCCGTCACTTGTTCCGTTCGTTGATCGGCTCACGTTTGCGCAGACGCTTGAAGCACAAGAATCCCGCCACCCGCATCGCCATCCTGATCGGCGTGCTGCGCGATCTCGACGGTTTCGCAAGGCCTCTCGCGCAGCGCATGCGCCGGCGTCTTACGCGCCTCTGGCCGATCGCCGCGCGCGCGCTTGCAGCCGCGCATTGTGAGGAGCCGCCTGCGCTCCCGCCGGCGCTCGCCGACACGTCCTAGACTCTTAGCGCCAACTCAGACTTCCGCACTGCCGTGCTCACGCACGCGCAGCCCTTCATGCTGCGCGCAAACAAAAACCCCCGCCGAAGCGGGGG
>JAEWNX010000464.1 GCA_023461135.1 Pseudomonadota bacterium | reverse complement strand
CGCTAGTGCCGGCGGCAAAAATTTGTCCGCTGGTGCTGGTCAAAACCGGCGCTTGAGTGTATAGGCACGCAACTTTCCTGGTTTTCGGCCGCGATGCGAGGCCCTTTTGTCGAGGGCGGCAGCGGCCGTTTGACCGAACACCGGAGCAGGACAATGGCTGTACCAAAAAGAAAGACCTCGCCGTCGAAGCGCGGCATGCGTCGCTCCGCCGACGCACTCAAGGCCCCGACCTATGTCGAGGACAAGAATTCCGGCGAACTGCGCCGCCCGCACCACATCGACCTGAAGAGCGGCCGCTACCGCGGCAAGCAGATTCTGAAGGCCAAGGAAGACTAAGTCTCTTCCTGCCAGCACGACTGCGAGCGCCGGCCCCAGCGGACGGCGCTTTTTTGCGCATGGCCGCCATCGCGCGGACGGCCTTGTCTTTTGACGCCCACGGCGCTCCAAACGGCGCACCCGAGTTTACGAAAGGCGCACCATGACCGGCATCGCCGACATCCTTGGCCGAGAAATCCTCGACAGCCGCGGCAATCCGACGGTCGAGGTCGATGTCTATCTCGAAGACGGCGCGATGGGCCGCGCCGCCGTTCCCTCCGGCGCGTCCACAGGCGCGCATGAAGCCAACGAGAAACGCGACGGCGAGCCTGACCGCTATCTGGGCAAGGGCGTGCGCGACGCGGTCGAAGCCGTCACCGGCGAGATCGCCAACGCCATCATCGGCATGGACGCCGAAGAACAACGGCGCATCGACCGCGTGCTGATCGAACTCGATGGCACTGAAAACAAGGCGCGCCTGGGCGCCAATGCGATCCTGGGCGTCTCCCTTGCCGTGGCGAAGGCGGCCGCCGTTTCAGCGGGACAACCGCTCTTCCGCTATGTGGGCGGCGTGCAGGCGCGCGTGCTGCCGTGCCCGATGATGAACATCGTCAATGGCGGCGCGCACGCCGATAACCCGATCGACATCCAAGAATTCATGATCATGCCCATCGGGGCCGAGACGATCGCCGAGGCGGTGCAGTACGGCGCGGAAGTCTTTCACACGCTGAAAAAGCAACTGAAGGATGCCGGCCATTCCACCAATGTCGGCGACGAGGGCGGTTTTGCGCCTAACCTCGCCAGCGCCGACGAAGCGATCGGGTTCATCCTGAAATCGATCGAGAAGGCTGGTTACACGCCCGGCGAAGACATCGCGCTCGCGCTCGATTGCGCGTCGACGGAGTATTTCAAGAAGGGCAAGTACGAGCTTGAGGGCGAAGGCAAGTCGCTCTCACCCGAGCAACACGCCCAGTATCTTGCCGATCTCGTGGAGCGCTATCCGATCGTCTCGATCGAAGACGGCATGTCGGAAGATGATTTCGACGGCTGGCGCGCGCTCACCGAATTGATCGGCGACAAGTGTCAACTCGTCGGCGACGATCTCTTCGTCACCAACATGCGTCGTCTCGAGATGGGATTCGAAAAAGGCCTCGCCAATTCGATACTCATCAAGGTCAACCAGATCGGCACGCTGACGGAAACGCTGGACGTGGTCGATATGGCCCAGCGCGCGGGCTACAGCGCGGTGATGAGCCATAGGAGCGGTGAGACGGAGGACGCCACCATCGCCGACCTCGCCGTCGCGACCAATTGCGGCCAGATCAAAACCGGCTCGCTCGCCCGTTCGGATCGCACGGCGAAGTACAACCAGCTCATCCGGATTGCCGAAATTCTCGACGACCAGGGCGAGTACGCAGGCGCTTCGACGATCGTCGGGCGTTAACGCGGTTCGGCGGCGACCGCCGCCACGGTGATCGCGTCCTCGTACGTGTCCGCCACCTCAACGCGCGCCAGGACGCCGAGCCTGGCGAGCACGGCGGCGACCGCCGGACGAAGTTCGCAGAAGACGACGCGCACGTCGTGGCGCTCGCAACGCTTCAAGAAGCGATCCAATGCGTTCACGCCCGACGCATCGGCGAGCGGCACATCGCGAAACCTCAGGACGAAAGCGCGGGGAGGCGGGAACGCCGCTTCGAGGGCGTCGTTCAGGCGGCTAGCCGCGCCGAAAAACAGCGGGCCGCGGAGTTCGAACATTTCAACGCCGGCAGGCAGTTCGGCGCGCGCTTGGTAGACCTCACGGCCTTCCCGCGCAAAATCATCCTGATCGCGTTCGATTAACGATACGCCGCGCTCCACTGCGCTTGCCTCGGCCATGCGATGCATGAAAATGATCGCGGCGAGCACGACGCCCACTTGAATCGCAACGGTGAGATCCACCAGCACCGTGAGCAGGAATGTTGCGAGCAGCACGATGCGGTCGCCGTTCGGTCCGCGCATGAGATGCATGAAGCGTTCGCGTTCGCTCATATTCCATGCGACCACCGCCAGCACGGCAGCCAGCGCAGCCAACGGGACATAGGCCATCAGCGGCCCCACGCCGAGCATGAACGCCAGAAGATAAAGCGCGTGAAACATGCCGGCGAATGGCGTCTGCGCGCCCGCGCGGATGTTGGTTGCGGTGCGCGCGATGGCGCCCGTCGCCGAAATGCCTCCAAAAAGCGGAGCGGCGAGATTGGCGACGCCCTGCGCCACGATCTCGCAATTGGAGCGATGGCGCCGGCCTGTCATGCCATCGGCCACCATCGCAGAGAGCAGGCTCTCGACGCCCGCAAGAAAGGCGATCGTCAGCGCCGAGGGCAAGAGGACTTGCAGGCGTTCGATGCTGATGTCCGGCGCGCCGAAGTCCGGGAACGACGAGGCCGCATCGGCGCCGAAACGCGTGCCGATCGTCTCCACCGGAAGTTTCAGCGCCCACACCGCCAGCGTGGCGCCCGCGACAGCGAACAGCATGGCGGGCCAACGCGGCAGGTAGCGGTTGATGAGCACAATTACCGCAAGCGCGCCGCCCGCCACGCCTATGGCGGGCCAGGAGATGGTGTGCCGCGCGGCCCAAAACGCGGCGATCTTCTCCAAAAAGTCCGCCGGGACCTCCGTCATCGAAAGGCCGAGCAGATCTCGAATTTGGCTTGCGAAGATGATGACGGCGATGCCCGCGGTGAACCCGGTCACCACCGGTTCGGGGATGTATTTGATCCACGTGCCGACGCGCAGAAGTCCCGCGATGACGAGGATAAAGCCCGCCATGATCGTCGCCAGCGCGAGACCATCGTAGCCGTAGGTGTGCACAACGCCGTACACGACCACGATAAACGCGCCGGTCGGGCCGCCGATCTGGAACCGCGAGCCGCCGAGCGCGGAGATCAGGAAGCCCGCCACCACCGCGGTGATGAGGCCCTGGGCCGGGGTCACGCCCGAGGCGATGGCGATCGCCATGGCGAGCGGCGCCGCAACGATCGCCACGGTCAGCCCAGCCAGCGCGTCGGCGCGCAGCTTGGCCCACGAATAGCCCTCCTGCGCGATCACCGTCACCGACTTCGGGATGAACACGCGCCAGTCGTGCGATGGCGACGGCGCTTTCTCGGCTGACGAAGGGCTGGTCATTGGACGGGCGCAGACTGAAGCCTCGAGCGCTGAGTCCGCAAGCCCGTTCGATGCTGTGCTATCGCACGGCGAAGTCGAAATACGTGTCCGGATAGGGCTCGCCTTCAAGCGTGAAGTGCCACCATTCCTCGCGCAACGGACGGAAGCCGTGCGCTACCATCACCTCCCGCAGCGCGCGCCGGTTCGTTTGCGCCGCCGCCGAGACGCTGGTGTCGCTCGGCCATGACCGCGGATCGAACAGATCGTACGGCGTGCCCATGTCGAGTTCGGCGCCTGTGGCCAAGTCGATCACGGTCACATCGACCGTCGAGCCGCGCGAATGCCCGGAGCGTTCGGCGATGTAGCCGAGCGCGAAGAGCTGATCCTTGCTGACGTTCGGGTAGTATTCCTGTTTCATCGCCTGATCGTCGAGATCGCGCGCCCAAGCCGCAAAATCGGCGACGGCGCGGGCCGGGCGGTAGCAGTCATAGACCTTGAGGCCGCGCCCCGATGCGGCGAGCGCACGCTGCACGGAGGCGAGCGCGTCCGCCGCTTCACGTGTCAGCAGGCAGCGCGGCGCTTCATAGCCGGCGATCGGCCGTCCGACGAAATTGCGGGCGCCGAAATAGCGCATGTCGACGGCGAGACCGTTCGCGACTGTCGCCGCGTCGACAAAGCCCGCCGGTTGCTCGTTGAGATTCGCGCCGGCCGGCGCGGCGCACGCCGACGCCAAGCCAACGCAGAGCGCGAGCAGCGCCCGGCGCATCATCGCTTCTGCGCCAGCGCGCTCCTGTGCGCGCCCCAGAGCAGATAGACCGGAATGCCGATGGCCATCCAGATGAAGAAGCGCTGGATCGTGCCGGTGTTCAGGCTGGAGAAGAGATAGAGGCAGCCGATGATCGCGAGCGGTGCGACGATCCACGCGAGCGGCGTGCGGAACGGACGCTCGCGTCCGGGCTCGCGCCGGCGCAGCACCATGAGCGAGATCGCAACGGCGATGAAGGCCGCCAACGTGCCCGCGTTCGCCAGCGCGGCAATCTCGCCGAGCGTCAGCAGACCCGCCAGCACCGAACACACGAGCGCCGTCAGGATGGTGATGAACACCGGCGTGCCGAGCTTTGAATGCACGCGCGCCCACGAGCGCGGCAACAGCCCGTCGCGCGCCATCACGTAGAAGATGCGCGATTGGCCGTAGAGGAAGGCGAGGATCACAGTCGGGATGGCGATCGACGCCACGCCGCCAATGATCGCGGCCGCGTCGGGCTGGCCGAGGCTGCGCACGATGTGCGCGATCGGCTCGCCGCTTGCGGCAAACTCGCGGAAGTCCATCGCGCCGATAGCGGCGGCCCCCACCGCCATGTAGAGCAGCGTGCAGATCACCATCGAGCCGATAATGCCGATGGCGAGATCGCGCCCCGGGTTCTTGGTTTCCTCCGCCGCCGTGGAGACGGCGTCGAAGCCATAGAAGGCGAAGAACATCACGGCTGCCCCGGCCATTACGCCGATGTT
>JAEWNX010000463.1 GCA_023461135.1 Pseudomonadota bacterium | reverse complement strand
CGTCGAGCCACGCGCCCGCGCCAGCGCCGGCGACCCAGCTCAGCGCGCGATACAAGGTGAGAGCCGGCGAAAAACTCACTGCGCCGCCACGGCTTGCGTTTCCTGCGAAGGCTCATCCTTCGCCCGCGCCGGTTCGATCACATCGACGCCCGCGATGCGATCCGCTTCGGCGGCGATGCGGTTTAACTCCGCTTCGAGCGCCGCGCGCACCGCCTCGATTTCCGCGTCGTCAGCGTCCGGACCTGGGGGGTCGATCGGATTGCCCCAGATCAACGCGCCGCGCCCGAACGGCAGCGGGAATACGAAGTGATCCCAGCTCTTGTCGAACACGATGCGGTTCGACGTGGCCCACGTCACCGCCAGCAGCGGCGATTGCGAAAGCTTGGCCAATTGCACCGGCGCTTTCTTGGCGTGCATGCGCGGGCCTCTCGGTCCGTCCGGCGTCATAGCGACCACGCCGCCGCCTTCGATGTGGCGGGCCATGGCGCGCATGGCTTCGAAGCCGCCCTTGGCGTAGCGGGTCTTCGGCGCCGAGCCGCGGATCACTTCCGCGCCGACTGTGCGTGAGGTATGCGCCACAATGCCGCCTTCGCGCGACCGCGAGATCAGCATCTTGGCGGGCGTGTAGTCCGGGCCGAAGCGCCACATCTTATGGATCAGCGAAAAGCGCCCATGCCAAATGCAACCGATCACGGTGCGCCCGCCGCGGCGCCAGAAGGGCTCGACGGCGGCCTGGTTCACCCGCGTCCAGCGCGTGGTGACGCCGACGAAGAGCATATAAAGCCCAATGGTTCGCCCGATCAGCAACTGGACGAAGGGGGTTCCGAGGATCGAGCGCATGAATCCGCTGGTGCGGCGCCTTCCGAGGCGCGGGTCCGGCCCTTATACGGGGCCGCGCCCGCTTCGCGCCAGACGCAGCAACCAGTGAAGGACATGACCCCGGCCAATCCGCCATCCCGTTTCGATTTGACGACGCCCCAGGGGCGGCGGCGGGCGCGTCATGAC
Source organism: Pseudomonadota bacterium (assembly GCA_023461135.1). Taxonomy (GTDB): domain Bacteria; phylum Pseudomonadota; class Alphaproteobacteria; order Caulobacterales; family Aquidulcibacteraceae; genus Vitreimonas. The sequence continues at coordinate 10,400 of JAEWNX010000463.1, read as the reverse complement.
CTCATCTGGACGGATCACGGGTTCCTGCGCACGCGATTCTCCAATTTTCACTGGATCGAGCCGGGCGTAATGGCCCGCGCCAACCAGCCTTCGCCGAAGGCTATCGAGCGCTACGCCGAGATGGGATTCAAGACGATCCTCAACCTCAGGGGCCCGTCCGACACGGGCTATTACGCGCTCGAATGCGAAGCGTGCGCCCGGCATGGCGTGGAGATGGTGGATGCGCGCATGCATTCGCGCGAGCCGCCGAAAGTCGAGCAAATCCTGCGCGCGAAGGAAATCTTCGAGACGATCAAGTATCCGGCGCTGATGCACTGCAAGTCAGGCGCGGATCGCGCCGGCGTGATGGCGGTGCTCTACAAGCACTTCAAGATGGGTTTGCCGATCGAAGATGCGGTGGAGCAGCTCGATCTCAAATACCTGCACGTGAAGCAGGGCAAGACCGGCATGCTCGACTTCTTCTTCGCCACGTATCTCAACGAGACGAAGGAGAGCGGCAAGCCGTTCCTGCAATGGGTGCTCGAGGACTACGACCAGAAGAAAGTGAAGGCCGCTTTCATGAGCGAATGGTGGGCCAATATTCTGGTGGATAAGATTTTGCGCCGCGAGTGAGGCCCGCGGTGGTGCCACGCGCGCTCATTTCTTCTTCACGACGACATAGCCGTCATAATAGGGATCGGCGTCGCCTTCCTCGACGATCACGCGCGGACGAACGCCATAATATTCCGCCACCACGACAGGATGGCCGAAGTCGCGGATCGTCCATTCCGTCGTCTCCACCATGCAGTCTCGGTCGTCTCCCCATTGCGCAATCGGCTGAACGCCGACGCGCGCGCCGCAGACCCGGCCCGCTGCGCGCTCGATGCGCTCGATCAGCCGGTCGGCGTCAGAGGGGTTATCGAGATCGAGATCGGCGTAGCGCACCACTTCGGACCGCGCCTCCTCGGCGAGGGCGGGTGCAGCAGCGGCGAACACAAACGCCGCGGCGCATGTGAGCGAGAGAATGCGTGGCATATCGATCTCCATCGAGCTGCCCCGCCCGGTCCTTTGCAAACAATTGTTGCTGCACCCGGTTCCGCTATTCGGCTTGGAACTGGAGCCGGCTGAGGCGGGTGTAGAGGCCGTTCCGCGCCATCAAATCGCCATGCGCGCCGAACTCCACGATGCGGCCGCCGTCCAGCACGAGAATGCGATCGGCGTCGCGCACGGTAGCGAGACGATGGGCGATCACGAGGACGGTGCGGCCTTTCGAAAGGCGCGCCAGCGCCTCCTGCACCTTCGCTTCGCTCTCCGCATCGAGCGCGCTTGTCGCCTCATCGAGCAAGAGAATGGGCGCGTCGCGCAGGAAAGCGCGCGCAAGGGCGATGCGCTGGCGCTCGCCGCCGGAAAGGTTCGAGCCGCGATCGCCCGCGATGGTGTCGTAGCCGTTGGGCAGCTCCACGATGAAATCGTGCGCGGCGGCGTTCTTGGCGGCCTGCTCGATTTCCGCGTGCGTCGCGCCGGCGCGGCCGAGCGCGATGTTGGCGCGGATCGTGTCGTTGAAGAGCGCCGCTTCCTGCGCGACCAGCGAGATCGCGGCCCGGACCGAGGCGACCTGCACGTCGCGCACGTCCTGCCCATCGATGCACACCTGACCGGAGGTTGCGTCATAGAGGCGGGGCAGGAGATTGAAGATCGTCGACTTGCCGGCGCCGGAAGGGCCGACGAAGGCGACGGTCTCGCCCGGCTCCACGCTGAAGCTGACCGCGTTGAGCGCCGGCGCATCGCCATAAGCGAACGAGACGTTCTCGAACGTCACGCGGCCTTGCTTCAGCGCGAGCGGTTTCGCGCCCGCCTTGTCGAGAATGGCGACCGGCTCGTCGATCAGACCGAACACGCGCTGCAGCGCCGCCGAGGCCTCCGACACGAGCGTGTTGGTTTGTCCCAGCGCGCGCGCCGCAGGCGCGGCGACGCCGACAGCGGCGATCATGCCCATCAGATCGCCGACTGTCATCAGGCCGTTGAGGATGCGCACGCCCGCGATCCACAGCACGCCGGCAAGCGCCAGGCCGCCGACGATCTCCAAGAGCGGCACCGTGCCGGCGCGGCTGTAGGCGAGCTTCATCGAGTTCTTGCGCCGCGTTTCGAAGGCTGCGTCAGCGCGCGCTTTTTCTCGCGCTTCCAGCGCGTATGTCTTCACAACGCGGGCGAAGCTGAACGTCTCGATCAGGAGCGACGAGAGCGCGCCGAGCTGATCTTGGGCGACATGGGTCTGCCGCATGGCGCGTTTGGCGATGAGCTGGAGCGGCCGGCCGGCTAATGCGAAGGCGCCCAGAACGACGAGCGTCAGCACCCAGTCGAGCCAGAGCATTGAAGCCACCGCGCCGATCAGCGTCAGCGTGTCGCGGATGATCGATTGGCCGCCGCGCACGAGCGCTTCGCTGACGATGTTGATGTCATTGGTGAAGCGCGAGACCAGCCGGCCCGGTTCTTCACGGGCGTGACGGGCGAAATCCACGTCCATCAGCTTGGAGAACATCGCCTGCTGCAGGTCCCGCAGCACTTTGAGCGCGACCGATTGGGAGACCACGGCCTGGCCCCACAGCGCGATCGCGCGAATGAGGACGACCAGCATGACAGCGACGGGCGCCCACATGACCAACGTCGCATCGCGCGCGATGATGCCGTCGGTGGTGTACTTCAGTATCCAGACGTACAGGACGCCCGCAGTCGCGACAACGGCGAGCACGGGGATGAGCAAGGCGACCTGGCTCAGATAGCGCGAGACGTAGTCGCGCCAGAGCCGCCCGAACAACCCGCCGCGCTTCATGGCGTCACTTGCCGGGCTCTTTGTCCGTCTCCGGATCGAGCAGGCGGTGCGCGTGGATGATGAAGTAGCGCATGCGCGCGTTATCGACGGTGCGTTGCGCCGCGCCCTTCCAGGCGTCGTACGCCGCCCGGTAATTCGGATAGGCGCCGACGAAATCGACTTGGGAGAGGTCGGCAAATTCCGGCCGGTCGAGGTCTTTCAGCTCGCCGCCGATGACGAGGTGCAAGAGTTGACGCTGTTCGCTCATGTGCCTTCTGCTTTACGCGGATCGGGAAACGCTCTGGTGCGCTCGATTATCAGAGCGTGCAGAGCCGCGCCAGACACGGCGACGCCCGGCGCGCGCGGATCGCGCCGGTTAAAGGCGAGCGGTTCGCCCCAGAGATCGCTGACGCGCCCGCCCGCAGCTTCGACGATCGCCGCGCCGGCGGCGATGTCCCATTCGTTTTTGTAGCCGAAGAGGAGCGCCGCGTCCCCCATGCCGGCCGCCACCAGCGCCATGCGGTAGGCGATCGACTGACGCTCGATGATCTCCATCCTCGGCCACGGCTCGGGCCATTTTTTCGGCGCGAAGCGCTTGGCTTGGCCGATGATGCGGGCGCCTTCCAGCGTATCGCGCAGGCTGGCGCGCACGCGTCGGCCGTTGAGCGTCGCCGGCACGCCGTCCGCGCCCAGGAACATCTCGTCCGTCATCGGATTGTAGATGGCGCCCGCGAACGGGCGCTCGCCTTCGATGATGCCGATGCTGATGGTCCATTGCGGCGACTTGCCGACGAGTGCGGCCGTGCCGTCGATCGGATCGAGCATGAAGGTGCGCGCCTTGCCGATGCGGCGCGAGAGATCGTCGGGCGTTTCTTCCGACAGCCAGCCGTAGTCGGGGCGCGCGCCGAGCAGTCTTTCTTCCAGCAACGCGTCGACCGCATAGTCGACATTCGTCACCGGCCCGAGCGCGCCTTTAGAGTGCACCTCCAGTGTCTTCGAGGCCAGCTCACGGGCGAGGGCGCCGCCTTCGCGTGCGGCGGCTTCCAGAAGCGCGAGGTCAGACGCCGCCGATTGCAAGGTCGTCCACGATGAGGCTGGGGATTTCGAGCGAGCCGCGCGTGTCGAGATCGCTGCCGCAGCGCAGGCGCGCATAGATGTCGAGCAGATTGCCCGCGACGGTGACTTCACTGACCGGGTGTTGAATCTCGCCGTTTTCGAACCAGTAGCCGGCGACGCCCACGGACCAGTCGCCGGTGTTCATATTGAGCGACGGCGAGAACATGTCGGTGACGAGAAGGCCCTTGCCCGCGTTGCGCATCAGCGCAGCGAGATCTTCCGTCCCGGGTTTCACGAAGAGATTGGACGTTGAAATGCCGGGCGGGCCGCCATGACCGGCGGAGGCGTGGCCGTTCGGTTCGAGATTGAGCTGGCGTGCAGCGGAAGAGTTCAGGAGCCACGTCGTTATGACGCCGTCATCGACCAGCGTCATCGCTTTGACCGCGCCGCCTTCGCCGTCGAACCAGTGGCTGCCCATGCCGCGCTTCACGAGCGGGTCTTCGTGGACGCGGAAGCCTTCCGCGAACACGCGTTGGCCGAGCTTGTCTTTCAGGAACGACACGCCGCGCGCGACGGCCGCGCCCGAAATGCCGCCGATGAACGGGGAAAGAATGCGGCCCGCGAGCCGGTTCTCGAAGATCACCGCCGCTTTCTGGCTCGCCACCTTGCGCGCGCCGAGCCGTCGCGCGGTGCGCTCGCCGGCGATGCGGCCGATGTCTTCAGCGGCGGGCAGATCGGCGAAGAAGCGTTTGGTGCGCCACTCATAGTCGCGCTCCATCTCGTCGCCCTTCTCGGCGACGGGCTGGGTGCCGAGGCTGTAGGAGGTCGCGCTCTCGGCGCCTTCGAAGCCGCTCGATGTGGCGTAGACGAAGTGTGAGGCTTCGCTCGAGGCGCCGCCGCCGCCGGAATTGGCGATGCCGGGAATGGCCAGCGACGCCGCTTCGCAGCGCTGTGCGAGTTCAAGCAGGTGCTGAGGATTGGGCCGCGCGGCGTCGGATTGTTCGAGGTCGGGCCGATCGCCCTTGGCTTGGTAGCGTGCATCGAGGAGGCCGCAGAATTTGTCCTCAGGGGCGGCCTTGGCCATCGCGACGGTCCGCTCCGCCAATGCTTGCAGCCCCTTGGCTGAAAGGTCGGTGGAGGAGGCCGCGGCCTGGCGCTTGCCAATGAAGGCGCGCAGGGCCACCGAGCGGGCTTCCTCGCGTTCCATGCCCTCGAGTTGGCCCATGCGGACCTCCGCGGAGATGGATTCCCGGGCGGCGAGGCTGGCTTCGGAGGCGTCGGCGCCGGCTTTCTTGGCGTAATCGATCAGGGCCGCCAGGGCGGCTTGGGAATCAGCATCGAAGGCCATGGGCCGAACATGGGCGCTCGGCCCCGCTGGGGCAATCGCGCCAGGATCAGAGCTGCTGGCTCAACCCTGCGTAAAGCAGTCCGCCGCCGATCATCAGGAAGGCGAGCCAGGTCAGCGCCATGCCGGTCACGCGTCCGGCGTTGAGCACGCCCGTGTGCAGGCCGATGGCGTGGATGATGCGACCGCCGGTGAGCAATAATCCACAGGCGTGCAAAAAGAGCGGCGACGTCACCGGATCGAACAGCGCCAGCGTGACGAGCCCGACAATGCCCGCAGGGATGTATTCTGCGGCGTTCGCGTGCGCGCGCTGGGCGCGCAGGAAGTCTTCGTTGCCGGCGTCGCCCAACCGTATCTTGTGCTTCTGCCGGCCGCCGACCACCAGCACTGAGAGCACCAAGAGAATAAGGATGTTTACGCCGGCATAAACGGCGGCGGCTTCCAGCAACTGCATCGACCCACTCCCTCGCGCTCAGCACTAGCCGTTCGCGCCCTTGTCCCCAAGCTGCATTTCAACGTTTCGTTTTGCTTTCGGAAACTCAGCGTTCACCGAGCCACGTCATAGTGCCTTCAACAAGACGCCTCGAAGGCAGGGTTGGGTGGAATGAACGACGCTAGTTTCTGGGGCGTCGCTTGGGCGATGATCGCGGCGATCGGAAGCACGGGCTTCCTGGTCGTCGCGATAACGCTCGTCCGGCGCGCGATGCGCATCGATCTCTTGGAATTCGACGGCGGCTACAACGCGCTCGCGCCCACCGTCGACCGCTAAGCTCTCTTAACAAAAACTGGCGGCGGCGCGCCCCGCCCCGCTAAGCTTGCCTCCAACCAAGGAGGCGGCCCCATGAAACTGCGCGCACTCATATTGGCGCTATGCTTGGCCGCCTGCGGGCAGGCCGGGGAGAAGGCCAAGGCGCCGCCCGAGCCCGGAACGTCGGCCGATCCGTTTGATCTGAACATTGAGGTCGGCCGCTACGGGGTGATGCTCAACCAGGTGGCCGAGCACACCAGCGAACGGTCGGGCCTCGAGCCGGAGGTCACCGATCCACGCGACTTGGCGCGGCGTTTGCGCGAGACCGTGTGGGAATACAATCTCGAACGCTCGCGCCTATGCGCGAAGGGCATCCTCGCGGAAGCGACGTGTGGTCCCGCTTACGAGCCGGTGTGGATCGCCGAACCGGCGACGGCCGCGCCGTCGCTGGAGGACATCCAGATCCGCTCCGCCGGGGTCGGCGCTGAAGTCATGCGCCTCTGGAACGCCGTCTGCGAAGACGCGGCCTCGCGCGTGGAGGATGAGCAGGAGCGCATGTACGTCTGCGCGATCGAGTGATCAGCACAGGCGCCAAACCGCCGCGCGCTTTATTTCCGCATCTTCCAAGGCGCGAGTGACGGGGATGTCGTAGGCGGCGATTTGTTCGAGTTTGTCGCGCGGCAGATAGGTGCGGCCGGGATCGCCGATGAGGACGCGTTTGCCGTCGCGCTGGAGCGCGATCAGCCAATCGAGCACGCGCGGCGCCAGATCGCGATCATAGAAGAGATCGCCGACGAGGATGACATCTGCGTCTGTCGGTTTGCCGACGGGATCGGCGTCGCTGGTTTCGACGATAACGCCATTGAGCTCAGCATTCAGCTTGGCGGCGTCCGCCGCGAACGCATCGATGTCGACGGCGATGGCAGACGCCGCGCCCGCCTTCATCGCAGCGATCGCGACCAGCCCGGAGCCCGACGCAACATCCAGCACGCGCCGCCCGCGCACCGTTTCCGGATGATCCAGCACATAGCGCGCCAGCGCTTGCCCGCCCGCCCATGCGAACGCCCAGAACGGCGGCGGCAGACCAAGCTCGCCGAGCTGCTCCTCCGTCATCTCCCAGAGCGCGACGGCGTCGTCGGCCAGATACAGCTTCAGCTCCGGCACATGGCTGGGCGCAAGCACGCGCGTGTTCTCGCGGATAAAAGCGGGAATGTCGGAGATCACCGGGCTATTCGCCACCAATACCAGTGATGGGGAGCATCGGTTAGTGGCTCTCGTTCAACCACCGCAAGGCCATCATCGATACGTTCGTACTGCGCCTGCTCTGCTGGCTCAACTTCATAAATAAATGCTTCAATCTCACCTGCGTATGACAGTCCATAGGCGTGAATGGCGATCTGAATGCGGTGTATCTGACGTTCATCATCCGCCTGAACATAGAAAACCCGAATCCAGCGCGCGCGTGCTTGTCGGATGGATTCCATGAGCGCCCGTGAATTTCCGGTTGGCGAGGAGCACTGAATGTCGGCTTGAGTATCTAGGCGACCATCGGGAGGCTGGCAAAGTTGCGCCTGCTCCACGATGTGCTCGAAGCTTGCGCGGTTCGCACGGAAGTGAGCGCTGGCGGCGTCCCGCCCCAGCGTTGGGTCTTTGCACGCTGAGATCAGCAGTAGCGCAGCGAGCGCGATCGCGCGCCCGAACCAAGGCATGGTTGAGTTCAAGCCGCGACCGTTGCCGCCTTGCTGGCCGCTTCCCGCAGCACGCTGACATAGCCGTCCGACAGCTTCATGCGCGACCAATAGTCTTTTTCCATCAGCATGCGGTGCATGCGTTCGAGCCGATAGCAGGGCACGTGCATGAAGACGTGATGCTCGCCGTGGAAGTGCACCCAGTAGGGCGCGATGAAAAGGCGCTCCAGCGGATTGGCGAGCGTGGTGCGCGCATGCGTGAAGGGATCGTCCTCGGCTTTGACGCAGGCGTGCTCAGCGATGTTGCGGATGCGCGTGACGAGCTGGAACCACGTCGCCAGCGGCAGGATCCAAAGCGCGAAATACGCCCACCAGTAGCCGGCGAGCGCCAACCCCGCGAACAGCACGCCGTTGGCGATCAGGATGTGGCCGTTGCCGCCGCGCGAGAACTGCGCCTTGCGCTGTTTGAAGAAGGTCTGGCCCGTGAGATCGCGCACGGCTTTGCGCCAGAGTGAAGCGCCGGTGATCGGGAAGGGCGCTGAGAGCACGAGGTCGGGGTCTTCCGGCTGCTCGGTGTATTTGTGGTGCTTCAAATGATAGTCGCGGTAGGCGTGCAGCTTGGTGCCGACCGGCGCCGCACACAGCCACTCGCCGACGAAATCGTTGACCTTCTGGTTTGAATGCAAGGCGCCGTGCGCGGCGTCGTGCATCAGAATGGCAAGGCCCAGCTGACGGGCGCCAATCAGCATGACCGCCAGCACGAAGGTCAGCGGGTTCGGCCAGAGCACGAACATGGCGCCGGCCGCCAGGATCAGCGCCCAGCACATCGCCACCAGCGCAAGCCCCAGCCACGATGAACGCGGCGAAAGCTTCGCCCATTCCTCGGGCGTGAAGACGTCCTTGGGATCGATGCGGGCCACGGCGGGCATGGACGCCAGTATAGCACCGGCGCGGGCGCGGGGCCACGCGCCCGTTACGTCAATTGGGCGCGGGTTCCGTAATCATGAACACGCGCTTCAAGGCGGCTTCCCCGCCGCGCGTGAACTCGAGCACGCGGCTGCCGCGCTTCTGCGTCGCCCAGCCGCGGTCGAACACTTCGTCCAGGATGGCGCCGCCGAGAGCGCCGGCGAGGTGGTGGCGCCGCACGCTCCAATCGAGGCACGCACGGCAAAGCGGCCGCGCGCCGACCTCGAGATCGGCGATCTCGCTGACGAAGGTGGACACTTTCGCGCGGCCGAGGCGCGTTAGCGAGAACGTCTTCTCCGGCCCGGGCGCGATCCACTTGTTCTTGGTGAACGAGTCGAACAGCGCCACGCCGAGCTCGCCCGCAAGGTGGTCGTAGCACACACGTGCGCGGCGGAGCGCCGGCTCCTTGGGGCCAGGGCGAGCGCGCAGCGCCTTCGCGCGCGCCGCAACACCCATCAAAGTTTCGAGCAGACCCGCAACGTCGGCGTCGGCGAGACGATAGTAGCGGTGCCGGCCCTGCGCTTCCACGGCGACCAGGCCCGCGTCCTCCAGTTTCGCCAAATGCGAGCTCGCAGTTTGCTTTGTCACGCCCGCTTCCAGCGTGAGTTCGGTAGCCGTGAGCGCCACGCCGTCGAGCAGCGCGGTGAGCATGTTTGCGCGTGCGGGATCCCCCACCATTGCCGCCACGCGCGCGATATCCGGGCCTTCTTTCATGGTTCGATGCTAGTCGAACCATCTGAGGACGCCAAGCCGCTATATCAAGGCCCCGGAGGCGGCAAAATGCTCACTTGTTGTATTCGTTACGAAATCGATCCGTTCAAGCGCGAACAATTCGCCCAATATGCGCAGAGCTGGGGACAGGCGATTCCACGCTGTGGCGCGGACTTAATTGGTTACTTTGCACCGCACGAGGGCTCCCTCACCACGGCGTACGCTTTGTACAACATCGAGAGCCTGGCGGCATACGAGGCGTATCGGGCCAGGCTGGCCGCCGATCCGCTCGGCAAGGAAAACTACGGATTTGCGCAAACCGAGCGCTTCATTCGGCGCGAGGATCGCATCTTCCTGAAACTTGTGTCCGGCCCGCATGCGCCACTGGTGCGCCCGTGATCGCGGTGATTTTCGAAGCGGAGCCGCACGCCGCGCATCGCGACGAGTATTTCCGCCTCGCCGCCGAACTGCGTCCGCTGCTCGCGGAGATCGACGGCTTCATTTCGATCGAACGCTTCCAGAGCTTGGGCGACGAGAAGCGCATCCTCTCGCTGTCCTTCTGGCGCGACGAAGCTGCGGTTACGGCCTGGCGCACGCTTGAAGCGCACCGCGCCGCGCAAGCGCAGGGCCGCGCGCATATCTTCAGCGCCTACCGCCTGCGTGTGGCGCACGTGGTGCGCGATTATGGAATGCACCATCGCGCCGAGCCGCCGGATCAATCGGGTACGGCCAAATTGTCCATGTGACGCCAGAGGTGCCAGGCGGCGGCGCTGCGCCACGGCGCCCAGCGCGCGCCGTACTTGTCGAGTTCCTTTGGCGTGAAGCTGCGTTGGTAGAGTTTCTCCGCGCCTTTGCGGACGCCAAGATCGTCGATGGGCAATACGTCAGGGCGGCCGAGCGTGAAGATGAGGTACATCTCCACCGTCCAGCGCCCGACGCCGCGTGCGGCTGTCAGGCGCTCGATGATTTCTTCGTTGCCGAGGCGGGTGAGCTGACGCGCTTCGGGAATGACGCCGTCGAGCCGCTTCCGCGAAACGTCCTGGATTGCGGCGATCTTCTGACGCGACAGACCCGCGCTGCGCAGTTGTTCAGGCGGCG
>JAEWNX010000462.1 GCA_023461135.1 Pseudomonadota bacterium | reverse complement strand
CGAGTGGAGCGAGGAAGAGAAGAAGATCGACTTCTCGCACAACCCGTTCTCGATGCCGAACTACGATCACGCGAAGTTCTTGAACCTCGATCCGAGCGACCGTGCGACGATCGAGAAGATCACCGCGTTCCAATACGACATCGTCTGCAACGGCGTTGAACTGAGCTCAGGCGCGATCCGGAACCACAAGCCGGAAATCATGATCAAGGCGTTCGAGATCGCCGGTTACGGCCGCGAAGTCGTCGAAGAGAAGTTCGGCGGCATGTTGAACGCATTCCGCTACGGCGCGCCGCCGCACGGTGGCTCAGCGCCGGGCGTGGACCGGATCGTCATGTTGCTCGCCGGCGTCGACAACATCCGCGAAGTCATCGTCTTCCCGTTCAACCAGCAGGCCCAGGATCTGATGATGAACGCGCCGGGCGAAGTGACGCCCAAGCAGCTCAAAGAATTGCACATCCGCGTGGTGCAACAGTCGAAGAGTTAGACCCCGGGCGCTAGTCGCAGCTCCGCACGCGCATCCCGGGCGGCAGGCGCGTCAGCCGATCACCGCAAGCGGCGTTCAACTGTGCTTGCGTCAACCCTTCCGCATTGCGCAGGTCCGCGCCGGCGATGTCGGCGCTGCCGAAGTTCATGCCGGCTACGTTCGCGTGCGTGAAGTCTGCGTGGCGGAAGTCCGCGCGCCGCGCATCGGCGTTCGCCAGCGACGCGTTCTCGAAGGTCGCGCGGGGGCAGGTCGCTTCGATCAGCTTGGCGCGGCGCAAATCCGCGCCGGTGAAATCGGCTTCCGCGAAATCCGAGCCTGTCGCGTCGGCGCGCGAGAGCACGGCGTCGGTGAAGTTGCTGCGCGCGAAAGCCGAGTTGGACATCTTCGCGCCGACGAGGATTCGGCCGGAGAGGTCGCAGCCTTCGCAGACGCCGCCGTAAGCGGGCGCGAGGCTCATTCGCACGGGCCCGGCGAAGGGCCAGAACGCGGATGCTTGGCCGATGCCGGCCACGCAGAGCGTAGCGGCTGACACCACGAAGATGCGCAAATGTGTCAACACGGCGCCGAGGTAGACCCTCGCTAAGTCGTTGCGCCAGTGAACAAGCAGTAAGCGAGGAGTGTTACCGATTGTTTCAGCAGGCGGGCGCAGTCAAGTTTGCCGGAAGCGTAGTCGTTGCGTCGCCGCAAGCAGTATTCAATTGATCCTGAGTCAATCCGCGAGCGCTTTGCAGTTCCGCGCCGGAGAGATTGGCGCCCGCCAATACAGCGCCTTCGAAACGCGCGCCGCCGAAATAGCCGCCGACCAAAGTTGCGCCCTCGAGATTGGCGTCGGTGAAATCGGCATGGCTGGCGCGCATGCCGAAGAGGTTGGCGAGCGAAAGGTTGGCTCCGCGAAAGCGCGCGCCGTCCGCGGTTGCTACGGAGAAATCCGATTGGCGAATACGCGAGCCTGAGAAATCCCGCCCAGCCACGCTTTGGTACGACAGATCGATTTGGAAGAGGTCGCACCCGGCGCACGACGCGCCGCCGCGCACGCGCGCGGCGATCGCATCGCGCTCGTCTTGGCTCACCATCGGGCCGCCGGTGGCGGACGGTGTTTGAGCGTACACAAGGCTGCCGCAAAGGGTCGTCACGGCGAGCAGGTAAGCGGCGAGCGTGGCGCGTTTCATATTGGCGCAACTCCAGGGAAATTTGCACGTCACTCCGCAGGAGGGGCGCCAGCGCCGGTTCCCGAACTCTCCGCACCGGGGAGTTAATTCGCTTGGGCGCGAATACGGTGGCGGCCATGCGGGCCGAGGTCCATAACGCGGGCCATGGCACAAGCGGGCGCCATTCTCCCGCAAGACAGGCGCGCGGACATCGACGCCCTCCGCGTTGGCGCGCTGCTGCTGCTGATCCTTTACCATCTTTTGCTGATCTATTCCGGCATGGATAATTGGCGCGTCAACGCGCACCAAGGCTATTGGGCCGATTACATCATCACGCTGCTGCGGCCTTGGCGCTTGGCCTTGGTGTTTTTCGTCGGCGGCGTTGCGGTGCGCTTCATGCTCGAACGCAAGCCGTTCGGCTCGTTCCTGTTCGACCGGGCTTCGAAGCTGCTGACCGCCTTCGTGTTCGCGGTGATCGTGCTGGTTCCGCCGCAACGTTATGTGCGGCTGGACGAGATGGGGCAGGTGACGCCGAGCTATCTCGATTACCTGTTGCAACAGGCGCCCTACGCGGACACTTCGCTTGGCCTGCCGCTGCCCGAGTTCGCACACGCGTGGTTCCTGCCGTACCTATTCGTGTACTCGGTTCTGGCCGCCGTGCTGTGGCGCTTCCTGCCGCGTGTCTTCGGCGCGATGCAGAGCGCGCTCGAACGCGCGCCGGCGTTGCTGATCGTCGCGGGTGCAGCGCTTTGGTTTTCGTTGTTCACCGCGGTGATCGAGCCGGCGCAGCCGCCGACGAACATGCTGGTGAACGATTTGAGCGGTCACTTGCGCTGGGGCGTGGTGTTCATGGCCGGCGTGCTGCTCGGACGCAGCGCCGTGTTCTGGAATAACCTCGACGCCGAGAAGTGGCGGATTTGGGCTGTGATGGCGCTGCTGACGCCGCTCAATGTCGCGCTCTTGTGGCTGCACCTGCATGACGTGATGACCGATCCCACTCCATGGCGGGCGATCCGCGGGCTTTATGGCGGCGCAGCGCTGTTCGGCGTGCTGGCGTTCGCGCATTGGGCGATCCGCAAGCCGTCGCCGGCGCTGCGCTACGCGTCCGATGCGATCCTGCCGGTGTATCTGTTGCACCAGACCTGCCTGGTGATGGCGGCCGATCTTGTGGTGAAACAGGATTGGCCGGCGCCGATCGAATTTATCGTGCTGCTCGCGGCGACGATGCTCGTGCCGATCACGATCTACCAGTTGTTCGTGCGCTACTGGATGCCGGTGCGGGTGCTGTTCGGCTTGCGGCCGAAGCGGCGCGAACGGCAGAGGGCGAAGGAGACCGCGCCCGCGGACGCGCCGCACGCAGCAGCGCCCGGCGCACCATAGGCGCGCGCAGGCGCCCGCGCAGGATGGGTGTCCGGCGCGGTGGAGGCGTAAAGGCGTCGGCGCGCGTTCACGAACTATCGCAGAGAGCGGGCGCGGCCTGCGGCGTGTCGCACGCGGGACAGAGCCGCGGCGCCGCAGCCGCCGGGATCGGAAACAGGCGCGTGAGCGGGCGGCGGAAGAGAAGGCGTGCGTAATCGTCGAGGCGGCGCAGCACGCGCGTCAGGTTTTGAATGCGCGCTAAGGGATCGCCCTTGTAGCTCAGCACCCGGCGCAGACGCGCGCCGAGCAGCGAGCGGATAAGATGGCGGCGCCGCAAATCACGGCCGCGCTTGAAGAAGGCGCGGCGGGCGGAGGGGCGGCGTCCCCTGAGTTCAGCGCTGCGCACGATCAAGAGGTGAATGGTCGTGCGCGTGAGGTGGTCGAGCGAGGTGCGCTCGGCGCGCTGACGCAAGTGGCGCGGCGTGATTGTCCGTCCGGCGAACAAGACGGCCGTGATCCAATTCAACATCGCCAGCGCCCAGAGGACGAGCCTCCGGCGCTGGTGCGATGTTGTGAGAAAACGGCGTATTTGCATGACGCGCATTAGAACGCCGCATCAAGCCGGTCGGATTGATTTTCGTCCGGCGCTTTGTTTTCAACGCCGTAGGCGCGGTCGGGCATGGATAGACGGGGCGCCTATCCTCCTATTCCGGGGACGTCGGCTTTTCGGAACGCGCGAAATCTCGATTACATGATGGAACTGCAAAATCACGGGTTGTAGCGTCCGCCTGGGGAAAACGGGGGGAAGCCGCTATGCTTGGCATTGCGAGTTCGTGGGCGTTTCTGTTCGAGCATCCGGTTATCGGCATCGGCGTATTCATCGCCGTCACGCTCGGCGTCATTCTTGTCATGTCCGGCGGCAACCTGGGCGATTCAATCGCCGGCATGTTGCGCGTCGCGTTCAGTTTCTTCACGGCGCCGTTCATCTTTCTGCGCGATGCGCTGACGGGGATGCGCTCGGCCGGCGAGGAAGAACAGCACTATAAGCGCAGCCGCATCTTCATGATGTTCCGGTGGAGCAAGTTGCTCTACCTGGGTCTGCTCGTCTGGTGCCTGCTCATGCTGTCGAGCGGCGTTACCTCCAGCCTCGTCTCGCTCTATCCCAGCGCCGAGATCGAGCAAGGCCGCATGCTGGATGAACAGATCGTCCAACTGGAGGACCAGGTCGCCAGCGCCAACCAGGCCGTGGCTGCGGCGGGTGCGCCGGAGTTTCGCGATCAGCTTCAAACCCAGCGCACCGAGGCCCGCAGCGCGTATCAGCGGCAAGTGCAAAGCAATGCGGAGCTGGTGCAGAGCACGACATTCACGGGCCCGCTTATCTCGCAGCTCGCCAACGCGCGCAGCGCCTACTCGGTCGAGAACATTCGCGGCAATATCGACAGCTATTACATGTCGAGTTGTCCACGTGGCTACAATTGGCGCGGGATGACGGTCGAAAGCTGCGCTCAGTATCGCGCCTTCGCCTTTGAACTCGCGGCCCGCAGATTGCGTGAGTTCGAATTGGAAAGTGCGGCGGCGGAAGCGGACCGGGCCTATCGCGAAGCGGATTCGGCGGCGCAGAATGCGGCGGTCAATCTGGCGGCGCTCGAGGCGCAACTGCAGGGCGCACGCGAACAGCGCGCCGCCGTTTCGCTGTTCGATCCCGAGGTCTGGATGCAGCGCATTACCGGCGCATTCGGCTCGCTGCTCATGACGCTGCTGTCGGTCATTCTCAGCGTGTGGATCGGCGCCAGCGTCATCAGCCTGTTTAGCTGGTTCACGCTGATGATGCGGGGGCTCGAACTCCTGCTCACGCAGAAGCTCAAAGAGGCGCCGCGCGAGGAGGAAGAAGCGCCGGCTTAGCCGCCGCTCGCTTCGCCCTTTGCGCCACAGGCGGCGCACACGCCGGATTGCTCCACGGTGAAGTGGCCGCAGGCGTTGCAGGGGTCGCTGCGATAGCCGGTCATCGCCGGCTTTGCCGGTTGCGGCTCCTTGCGGTCACGAATGTTCTCGACGACGGCGCGCGGCTTGAGCATCACGAGATTGTCGGGCGCTGCGCCGCGGGCGAAGCCGCGTGAGATAAGCTGGGCCGCGCTTTCGGCGTCCAGCGCTTTCTTGCTGAGCCCGTCGCCGCGCGCGTCGAAGGGATCGACCTGCGCGAGATCGGCGCGGCCCAAGTACGACACGGCGAGTTCGCGGAAGATGTAGTCGAGGATCGAGGTGGCGTGCCGGATCGTATCGTTGCCGCGCACTTCGCCGGCGGGTTCGAAGCGGGTGAACAGGAACGCGTCGACGTATTCTTCGAGCGGCACGCCGTATTGCAGGCCGATCGAGATGGAGATGGCGAAATTGTTCATCAGCGAACGGAAGGCCGCGCCTTCCTTGTGCAGGTCGATGAAGATTTCGCCGAGTTCGCCGTCATCGTACTCGCCGGTGTGCAGATAGACTTTGTGGCCGCCGACGACGGATTTCTGGATGTAGCCCTTGCGGCGCTCGGGCAGGCGGCGGCGCTGATGATGTGACGGGATTGGAGCGCCGGCATCTTGCCGGCTTTCTTCCGCGTGCAGCGGTATGCCGGCTGGAAGCCGGCGGTCCGTTTCTTCGACGTCTTCCTCCAGCGGCGCGATGGAGAGCGTGATGGGCGGGGCTTCGACGCGGATGGTTATGAGGGCGACGCCTGCGTCTTTCGCGGCTTCCAGGAGTTCGGCGCGGCGCGCGATGGTCTCGGCTGTGAGCGTGAGATCGAGCGCGGTTCGGACGAAGGGTGCGATGGCGGCGGCGAGTGCGATGCGCGCTTCGGGCGCGATGGCGCGCGCGCTGGCGAAGATGGGCGCGTGCGCGGGATCGAGCACCGCGGCGTTCGTGAAGTCGGCGGCGCCCATGCAATAGGCTTGCGCGGCGGCGATCTCGTCTTCGTCGAAGCCGAGCGTCATGAGCAGATCGCCGCGTTTGCCGGCGGCGACATCGGGCGGAAGCTTCAGCACGTCATGGCAGAACTCAGGGCCGATCACGAGCGGATGCACCGCGGCGCGCAGCGTGAGAGCGTCCTGCGCCGCTTCCTCGATGGCTTCGAGCGCAGGTTCGGTGAGACCCTTCGCGGCGAGCGCATCGAGGCTGACGCCGGGCGCGCCGTTGAGCGTACGGCGCCCTTCGATGTGCGTGGCGAGCACTGCTATCGTGTCGCCGTCGTAGCCAAGCGCTGCGAGGGCGGCGCGCGCGTCTTCGCTCAGCACGCGCCCGAAGCCGCCGTCTTCGCGCGCACCGTAGGATGCGATGGCGTCGAGCGGAGCGACGCCGGCGCTGGCGAGGCCGAGACGGCGCGCGCTGGCGGCGTCGTTGGCGCACGCGATGGTGAGTGCAACGCGCATGCCCGCGCCTTTTGCGCCGGAGCGGTACGTCGCTTGCGCGCGCGCGGCGATGGCGCCGGAAAGATCGGCGGCCGCTTCGCGCGCGGCTTTGAGGTTTGCGTCTTCCGCGCGCTTGGCGCGGTTCCAGTCTGGGTAGGCGCCTTTGCTTTGCGCGAGCGCTGCGCTTTCGGAGGTCGCCGCGGCGTGCGCGAGCGCGGCGATGCCGGCGGCGAGGTCGCGCGCAGCTTCGCTGTCATAAGCAAGCCCGCTGCGCATGACGAGCGCGGCAAGCCCTTCGAGGCGGAGCGCGATCGGGCGGCGCGGCGACACGCCATGTGCGCCGTGCGCGGCGTCGAGCGCGCGCACCAAAGTGCGGATGGCGGTTTCGAAGCCGTCGATGTCGAAGCCGCTTGTGGTGTGGAAGCGCGGCAGCGCGAGGCTGGCGGCGATGACGCTGCACTCTTCGTCGGCTTGCGCGGCGCCCGTAGGATCGATGGCGCCGGCGGTGAACGCGGTGAGCGCGTGGGCGCTCGCATCCGGCGAAGCGATAACGATGCGCCGGTGTGCGGCATCCGCGCCAGCGTCCAGCGCTTCGGCATAGGCGC
>JAEWNX010000461.1 GCA_023461135.1 Pseudomonadota bacterium | reverse complement strand
CGCCTATCTAAGGACTTCGCGCGCGCGCGTCACCTCGTCAGGCGAACAGCTTGTTGTAGTCGGGCGGGCTGCCGCGGCGGCCCCACAGCGCTTCGGAATCGCCGTCGCGGAGGAAAGCCGCCGTCGCATCGCGCGCGGCCTCCATCGCCGCGTTGAAGATCGAAGTGGCCGCCGACAGCCGTTTCACGCCCAGCGCCTTCAACTCCGCCGCCTTGGGCAAGCCCGGCCGGGCCATCACGTTGAGCGGCAGGCCTGCGCCCTCCACGATCGCGGCAATGTCCTCGGGCTTCACAATGGCCGGCACGAACAAGCCGCTCGCGCCAGCGTTCTTGATCGCAGCGGCGCGCCGCAGCGTTTCGGTGAGCGCCTGCTCGGCGGGCGCGAGCTGCTTTAGAAATACGTCGGTCCGCGCGTTGATGAAGAGGTTTATACCCGCGCGTTCAGCAGCGTTGCGCGCAGCTTCGATTTTCCTCAGGTGCAGCTCGTGCGGCGCCTTGCCGTCTTCGAGATTGATGCCGACGGCGCCTGCGCCGATGAGCGCCGCGATGGTTTCGCCGACCTTGCCAATGTCATCGGAATAGCCGGCTTCCGCGTCGCACGTGACCGGCAGGCTGACGACGCGCACGATTTCCTCGATCACGGTGACGAGCTTCGGCACGGCGAACAGATTGCCGTCCGGCGCGCCATGCGCCCACGCGACAGCGGCGCTCGATGTGGCGATCGCCTTGGCGCCTGCGTCCTGTACGATCCGCGCGGAAGCGGCGTCCCATGCGTTGGGCAGGATCAGAAGTTCGCGGTGCAGCGCGTGGAACGGAGCGGCGTCTTGTGGGCGTGCGGGCATGGGTTTCTCCTCTGGCGCTTATGTAAGCTGCGATTGGCCGCGCTGCATGCCGGAATCGGACTTTCGCTTACCGTGACGCTTCGGTAAGGCTTGTCGCGCGGGGATCATGGACCAGCCGGCGAGCACCTATCGGGAGATCACGCCGGGCGCGCGCGTTGCGCCGCCGGGGCCATGGGTCGACGCCGCGCCGTATCAGATTCCGCAAACGGCGAATCCACACTTCATCGCCAATGGCGTGTGCGTGCTGTTGGATGATAGCCAGATCGATCTCTGCGGGCCGGACCGTGGCTGGTATTATCGCCGCGCCGACATGGTCACGGCCAATGCCGGCGCCGAGCGCGCGGCGCAGTTCAATGTCAGCTTCGATCCGCACTTCGAGCGCGTCGATGTGCATTCGATTGCGGTGATCCGCAACGGCGCGCGCGTCGAGCACGCCGGCACGGCGTTCTTCGAAGTGCTGCGCCGCGAGCGCAACATGGAGCGGCTTTTGTTCGACGGCCGCCTGACCGTATGCGTGACACTGCCGGACGTGCGAGTCGGCGACGTGGTGGAGACCTCGTACACGCTGTTCGGCATGCGCAAGTCGCTGAACAATAGGCACTCGGCGTTCATTCCGCTGGAATGGGGCGTCGGCATTGTCGAGACGCGGTTGCGGCAGCGCGCGCCCAAGGACATGATCGTGGCGGAGCGCAGTTACGGCGATGTGCCGCAAGCGACGCAAAGCGAAGCGGACGGCGTGATCGATCGTCGCTGGCGCACGCATGAGCGGCCTGGCGCGCGGTTCGAGGCGCTGGCGCCGCCATGGATCTTTCAAGGCGCGATGATCCAGTTTTCTGCGTGGCGCAATTGGGCCGAAGCCGCCGAAGCGTTCACGCCGCTTTATGAAGACTCCGGACCGCTCGCGCCCGAGGTCGACGCCGAGATCGCGCGTATCGAAGCCAGCGAGCGCACGCCGGCCGGACGCGCAACCGCGGTGCTGCGCTTCGTGCAGGGCGGCGTGCGCTACCTTGCGATCTCGATGGGCGAAGGCGGCTACACGCCGCGTCCGCTCGGCGACATCTGCGAAACGCGTTACGGCGACTGCAAGGACAAGTCGAAGCTTTATGTCGCGATGGCGCGGCGGCTGGGCCTCGATGCCTGCCCGGCGCTCGTCAATGTGCGCGACGGGCCGGCGCTCGATAAATGGCTGCCGACCGGCCAAGCGTTCGATCATTGCATCGTGCGCGTGCGCGTCGACGGCAAATCGCACTGGCTCGATCCGACGCAGGAAGCGCAGGTCTCCCCGCTCGGGAAGATCGCGGAGTGCCGTTACGGTTGGGCGTTGCCGCTGGCGCCGGGCGTCGAGGCGCTTGAGCACATGGGCGATGAGCCGTTCATTCATTCGCTCGACAGCATCGAGCACGTGGCGCTCGGCAAATCGCCCAGCGTGCCGGTGAAATACGAGTGGCGCGTGACCATGCGCGGCTGGCGCGCCGAGCAGATGCGCGCGCGCATTGGGCGCGAAGGCGAAGTGGGGCTGTTCAAGCTTTACACCGAGGACATCCAGCGGTCCTTCCCGAAGGCGCAGCCCGTGCAGCAGCAGGTGGCGCGCGACGATCACCAGCTCAACGAGCTGGCCACCGTCGAACAATTCGAGATGCCGGACGCGTGGGTCGCGCGCGGCGAATTCTTCGGTTTCACCACGCTCGATCTTTTCATGCGCTCGATGCTGATGAAGCTGGACCTGGGCGAGCGCAAGCTGCCGATCGATGTCGGGCACGTCGGCAGGATGACGCGGCGCGTCGAGATCGAGACCGCCTCGCCGCTCAAGGTGACGCCGTGGCGGCGCAGCGTGGCGGGCTCCAGCATAAGCTTCGACACCGAGCTGAAGGCGCTGTCGAAGAAACACTTCGAGCTCACGCAGACGCTCGAAGTGCGCTCCTGGACTTTGCCGGCGAGCGAGGCGCAGGTTTACCGGGACGTGATTGCGGAACTCGAGAAGAGCGATCTCGAACTCGTGCGCGCCGTCAAAGGCGGCAAGTTCACAACCGATCTCAGAGGCGGCGGCGCCTTCGGAATCTGGGACATGATCCGCTGGACGCTGATCGCGGCGCTGATCGTGTATTGGTTCTGGCGCTTCAACGGCGGCGCCGTGGGCTAGTGACCCCCGGCGTCCTCCGCCAGCACGAAGCGGCGGTCGCAATAGCC
>JAEWNX010000460.1 GCA_023461135.1 Pseudomonadota bacterium | reverse complement strand
CGCGTAGCGAGCGGCCGATGCTGCTGAGAATCTCCGGAACGGATTGGATCAGATCGCGCGCTTCGGGCCAGTAGAGGTACGAGAACCAAATCGCGACCGCGACCATCACCAACGTGATCAGGCTGTCCGCGCCGATGTTGGAAGAGCGATACCCAGCGACGGTCGCAAAGGAGGAGCGGCGCATCGCGCTGAAGGGCGAAGAGATGATGCCATAAGCAATCGCGAGCAGCAGGATCGCCATCCACGTTGGGATGTCGTCAGGCGGCGACCAGCCCAGCACCGCGCCGGTGCTCAAGAGCGAAAAGAAGGCGTAGAGAAATGCGATCAGCATTGTCGCGGTGATGAGGCTGAACACGAAGGCGAACAGGCCTGCGAACATGCGCGTGGCGTAGCCGACGGGCTTTGCGGGCGCGGCAGGTTCGGGCCTGAAGACGCCTTCGCCCCAGGTGCTGTGCACGAATGCGCCGTCGCCCCAGTCACGCCGCCAGTGCCGGCGCCAGGCGCGTCGTTCGCGCCGCCACACTTCTTCGCCCTGTTCGGCAAACTTGCTGTATTCGCGCTTGGCGCGATCGATCACTTCCTGCGCGTTGAAGGGGTCGCCGTGCGCGGCGGCGAGTTCCTCGCTCGTCGCGGCGACAGGCACCGCGAAGATCAGCACGAGATAGATGAGAACTGAAAAGCCGCCGCTGAAAATGGCGGAGAGAATCCACGCCGCGCGGATCCAACCCACATCCATGCCGATATAGGCGGCAAGACCGGCGCTCACGCCGGTGATGGCGTGGCGATCATAAATCCGGAAGAGCCGGCGCGTCGGGCGCGGCCCGTCATCGCCGCCGGCGCGTTGCGCGTCGCCGGGCGTTCCATCATCGCCGGCCACCGGGCCCATTTCTTCGAGCACGCGGTTCATCTCGCTTGCGGAAATCACCGTCTTTGACGCGCCGAGGTGGCGGGCGCATTTGTCGGCGATCGCTTGCTCGAGATCGCGAATGATCTCGCCCTTGTCCGGATTTTCGGTGAGCGCGGCTTCGGCGCGGCCGATATAGGCCCGCAGCGCATCGTAGGCCGGTTCTTCCAGTTGATACGGATTGCCGTTGAGATTGATGGTGACGACGCGTTCCATGGTTCAGCGCCCCAGGGTTTCGAGGGTGTCGGTGAGATGGCGCCAGTAAGCGGCGAGCTCCTCGAGCCGCGCGGCGCCTTTGTCAGTGAGCTGGTAGTATTTGCGGGGCGGCCCGGCGCCGCTTTCCACCCATTGGTAGTCGACCCACTCCTCGCGCCGCAGGCGCGATAAGAGGGGATAGAGCGTGCCTTCCTGGGTCGCGAACGGGGTGGAGGCGAGGGCCGCCAGGATGTCGCCGACATAGACGGTCCGGCCCGACACGATCCGGAGGATCGCGAACTCCAGGAGTCCCTTCCGCAGGGGGGCGAATTGCTCGTCCGGGTTCGGCATAAGCTACCTTCGAGTAAAAAGGTATGGGGCCTGACCAAGGTTGTCAAGCTTGGCAAGGGCTCCCCGCGCTAGGCGGGAGGGCGGGGCGCGCGATCCGCGCTGAAGTGTGGTTGGGTTGCGAAGCTCATCTCTGAACCTCGCTGCGCGCTTCGCGCGCCCCGTTGCGATCGTTATCCGATGGGCCTGGGTTGGCGCTTTTTGCACCTGTGAACCCCAGGTCCCCAACGACGTGCGGGCCCTGCCGTGAACCTGGACCCCGGTGCTTTACGTGCTCACTGCCTTTCGTTCCGCACACTGCACCGGCTGTCTCACGCTCGATCGCGTCTCTCGCGTCCGCTCGGCTCGGCTAGCCAGTGAACCTCCCGTGCGAGAGACAGGCGCATTGTGGATCGGCTTCGACCTCGGTCGGATACGGTTTCTTTCGCCGGTTTGTTTTCAGCAGCTTAGCAGGAAAACGGCATGGATAGAGGCGCTCTCTATCCCCCGAACGGAGAGAATCCAGGGTCCGCTTCTGGCCCTTAGCTGCCCTTGCGCACAAACGCATAACACGGTCACTCTCGACTCATATGAGTGAGCGCGAATTCTTTAGAGGTGATGCGAAGGCGCGAGCAGTGTACCGCGCGATTAGGCGGATCACCGATAGTCTAGACGACGTGGAAACGCGGTTCTCAAGAAGTCAGATCGGGTTCTATCGCAAACACCCTTTTGCATCCGTCTGGAAGCCAAGCCAGTATTCAGGTGGCGAGCGTCCGCCTTTGGTGCTCACGATATTCCTTCGTCGCCGCGATACTTCGAACCGATGGAAAGAGGTGGTTGAGCCGCAAACAGGCAGGTTCACCCACCACTTGGAATTAAGCACGGTGACCGATGTCGACGATGATGTTCGCGGGTGGATCATGGAAGCCTGGAGCGAGGCAACATAGGTCCGTATTCGGCGAATAGCGGACTCTAGGCTGCGCGGGAAGCGCGAGCATCGGCGAGCATCGGCGGCGGGCGTCGGTTCCGGCGTCGCGTTTCCACTCGCCGGCAATGAGGCTACTGACAGCGCCGGATGAAGATCGCGACCTACAATGTGAACGGCGTGAACGGGCGTCTGTCGGTGCTGCTGCGCTGGCTGAAACAGGCGCGGCCTGACATTGTCTGTCTGCAAGAGCTGAAGGCGCCGCAGGAGAAGTTTCCGCTCTCCGATATCGAGAAGGCGGGCTACGGCGCCATCTGGCACGGGCAGAAGAGCTGGAATGGCGTCGCCATTCTCGCGCGCGGCAAGACGCCGGTAGAGCGGCGGCGCGCGCTTCCTGGCGATCCTGAAGATTCGCATTCGCGCTATATCGAAGCGGAGATCGACGGGTTGATCGTCGGTTGTCTCTATCTGCCGAACGGCAATCCGGCGCCGGGTCCGAAGTTTGACTACAAGCTCGCCTGGTTCAAACGACTGACGAGGCACGCCAAGGCGCTGATCAGCTCAGGCGAGCCGGTCGCGCTCGTCGGCGACTACAACGTGATGCCGACCGAACTCGACGTCTACAAACCGGAGCGCTGGGTGGACGACGCGTTGTTCCGCCCCGAAGTGCGCGCCGCTTATGCGCTTCTGCTCAAGCAAGGCTGGACCGACTCGATCCGCACGTTGTTTGGCGACAAACGCATCTACACGTTCTGGGACTATTTCC
>JAEWNX010000459.1 GCA_023461135.1 Pseudomonadota bacterium | reverse complement strand
GGGAACTCATGCGGCGGTGGCCCGCGCTCTTGTTAGCGGGTGCAGCATTATTCGCGTTCGCACGCGGCGGGTGGTTGGCTGGGATCGGCTTGGCGCTCGCGGCCGGCGTCGCCTGGGAGATCTGGCCCCGGCTCAGGATGGCCAGAGCGCAGGCTGCAAAAACTTCTGCGTCGGACCCCGCCGACGTCGAGGCGCGCGCGATTCTGGGGGTTGGCGCAGACGCAACGCCTTCAGAGATTCGCGCCGCCTACCGATCCAAGATGGCGCGCGCCCATCCCGACCGCGGGGTATCACACACCCAAGCCGCGCGGCTCACGGCCGCGCGGGATCGTCTCCTTCGCAATATTGGCTAAAGCTTACTCTTCGGCGTTGGCCGCTTCGCCGTCTTCCCCGGACGGGCCGCTTTCATCGCCCTGGGCTAGTGGCTCGATCGGCACCCGCACCGGCGAGAGCGTCTCAACGACCATGCCCTGGTAGGTCGAGTATGGGCTGGCCGGCGCCGCCGACTGGCTGGAAGCGCTCAGCGTGCCTGTGGCCCGCTGCGCGTCCAGCCGGTTGGTCGGCATGCTGGCCAACATCGGCGCGTTCGGATCGGCGCGGCGGGCGTACTCCTGATAGGCGCCCTCGATCAGGTAGGCGACCTGCGCATCGCGGGCTGCGGCAGTCTCGCCGCCAAGCACAACCACGATCACCCGGCGGCCATTGCGCTCGGTCATCGTCGCGAGGTTGAAGCCCGAGGCGCGGGTGTAGCCGGTCTTGATGCCATCGACGCCTTCCACCTGACCCAACAGGCGGTTGTGGTTGCGGCCAGAGGCGCGCCGCCAACTGAAATTCGGCGTCGAGAAGTAATGATAATACTCAGGAAAATCGTTCCAGAGCGCTTGGCTAAGGCGGGCCATGTCGCGCGCCGTGGTGCGGTGGCGCGCGTCCGGGAGGCCGCTCGCGTTGGCGAAGCGGGTGTTTGTCAGGCCGAGCTCGCGCGCACGGGCCGTCATGTTGGCCGCGAAGCGCGCTTCGGTGCCGCCCAGGCGCTCGGCCGTCAGCACGGCCACGTCATTGGCGGATTGGACGACGAGGGCGCGGATCGCCTGTTCGACCGTGATGCTGTCGCAGCCGCGCCGGCGGGTGCAGCCCAGGCCCAGCCGCGACGGGGGCTGACGAGCCGCATTGCGCGAGGCGGTCCAGCGGGTGTCGAGCGTAATGTCGCCGCGCTCGAGCGCTTCGAAGATCATGTAGAGCGTCATCATCTTCGTCAGCGACGCCGGGAACCTGGCTTCGTCGGCCATCTCCTCGAGCAACACCTCATTGGTCCGGGCGTCCATGACGATGGCCGCGTACCTGTCCTGGGCCGCCGCCGGAGCCGCGACACACAGGGCCGCGGCGACCGCGAAGGCGCCAGCCCAAACCTTAATGTTGAAAAAACCCGCAGTCTTCATCGGCGTCCCGTCCCACAATCGTGGACTTTTCAGGCAAATCGCGTGCCGTGCAGCTTACAGATTCATTAGTTCGGGTTAAGCGACCGTTTGCAGCCGCGCCTGCACTTAAATCAGTAAGCCGGTCGACCCAGCTAAGTTGCCGCGCCACTTTGTTAAAATCTTGCTGAGTAGGGGCTTAACGACAGTCATTTGCAGTCGCAGCCGGCGGGGGCCCGGCCATGCTGCACTGCAACATTTTTTAGTTGACTTCGCAGGTGCAGCATAACATATAGGGTCCACGATCAGCCGGGTCATCCGGCCTAGAATTCGCCTGTGAGGAGAACCAAGATGGCCACTGCGAAGACCGCCCCCCGCGCCGCCAAGTCGGCCACCGAGGCGTTTGAAACCGTTTCCCTCGCGTCGACCGAAGCGGTCCGCGAGAACTTCGACCGCGGCGTCGCCGCCCTGTCGGAAGCCTCGGCTTTCGGCAAGCAGAATGTCGAAGCCTGGCTGGCCGCGGCCGCCGCGGCTCAGAAGGGTTTCGAAGCCCTCTCGGCCCGCACCGTCGCCTTCCAGAAGCAAGCCCTCGAGAACCATGTCGCGGCCACGAAGTCGCTCATGACCTCGAAGAGCGTGCAGGAGTTCGCCGAGAAGCAGAACGAGTACGTGAAGGGCGCTTTCGAAGCCTATGTCGCGGAACTCACGGAAGTTTCTGAACTCGTGCAAGGCGTCGCCAAGGAGACGCTGCACCCGATCAACGAGCGCGTGAACGCCGTCGGCCAGTTCGTCCAGACGGCCGGCCGCTAAGGCGCAAGGCCTTCGGGCGGTGACGCCCGAGGGGCTGAAAATCGAAGGGCCCGCTCAAAAGGCGGGCCCTTTTCGCGTTTGCGGTGGTGTGCGCTTGCGGCTTTCGCAAGCCCTTCCATCGCCACGCCCGATCCATAAATTGTTCAGCATATGGGCTTCAGGCTCGTCCGCACGGGCGAGTCTGATAGGCTCGGGTGCAGCTTCGGGCGTCATGAGCGAACCGTGGAACGATGACGACGATACTGGCGGTGGGGCTGACGGCCGCACCGGCACGAAGACTCTCACCCGGACCAAGAAGCCCAGCCTCTACCGCGTGCTCCTGCTCAACGACGATTACACGCCGATGGAGTTCGTGGTCTACGTGTTGGAGCGTTTCTTCAACAAGACACGGGAAGAGGCCACCACGATCATGCTGCACGTTCACCAGAACGGCGTCGGCATGTGCGGGGTTTACACCTACGAGGTGGCGGAAACGAAAGTGGCGCAGGTGCTCGATCTGGCGAGACGGTCGGAACATCCGCTCCAGTGCACGATGGAAAAGGAATAAGGACTAGATGGCGACTTTCTCCCGCACGCTCGAACACACGCTCCGGCGTGCGCTCTCGTTCGCGAATGAGCACCAGCACGAGTTCGTGACCCTTGAGCACCTGCTCCTGTCCCTGATCGACGACGACGATGCGGCGAGCGTGATGCACGCCTGCAAGGTCGATCTCGACAAGCTTCGGATGAACCTCGACTCCTATCTCGAGAACGAACTCGACAGTCTTGTCGTGCCGAACCGCGAGCACGAAGAGCCGCGTCCAACCGCCGGCTTCCAGCGCGTGCTGCAGCGCGCGATGCTCCACGTCGATTCAAGCGGCGGCCGTGAAGTGACTGGCGCGAACGTTCTCGTCGCGCTGTTCAGCGAACGCGAGAGCCACGCCGCCTACTTCCTGCAAGAGCAGGACATGACGCGCTACGATGCGGTGAATTTCATCGCGCACGGCTTGCCCAAGCGCGCTGGCGCCGCCCAGCCGCGGCCGGTGCGCGGCGCGAGCGAGGAAGAGGGCGACCGGGTCGTCAAGCAGGGCAGCGAAGCGCTCGCCGCTTACTGCGTGAACCTCAACAAGAAGGCGAAGGAAGGGAAGATCGATCCGCTGATCGGGCGCGAGCCGGAAGTCCTGCGCGCAATCCAGATTCTCTGCCGCCGCCAGAAGAACAACCCGCTGCTCGTGGGCGATCCGGGCGTAGGCAAGACGGCGATCGCCGAGGGCCTGGCGCGCAAGATCAATGAAAAGCAGGTGCCGGAAGTTCTGGCCGACGCCACCATCTTCTCGCTCGACATGGGTTCGCTCTTGGCCGGCACGCGCTATCGGGGCGATTTCGAAGAGCGCCTGAAGAGCGTGATGAAGGAGCTGGAGAACCACGACAAGGCGATCCTCTTCATCGATGAAATCCACACCGTGATTGGC
>JAEWNX010000458.1 GCA_023461135.1 Pseudomonadota bacterium | reverse complement strand
TCTCGGTGACGAGCACGCGGCAGCCGGCCTGGCGCAGCGAGGCGGCCGAGCCCTTGCCGACATCGCCATAGCCGGCGACGACCGCGACCTTGCCCGAAAGCATCACGTCAGTGCCGCGGCGGATCGCGTCGACGAGTGACTCGCGGCAGCCATAGAGGTTGTCGAACTTCGACTTGGTGACGCTGTCATTGACGTTGATGGCGGGGAACGGCAGCTCGCCGCGCTGCGCCATCTGGTAGAGACGGTGCACGCCCGTCGTCGTTTCTTCCGAGACGCCCTTCACGGACGCGCGGATCGCTTCGTAGAAGCCGGGCTTTTCCTTCAGATATTTCTTGATCGTCGCGAACAGCGCCTCTTCTTCCTCGTTCGAGTGATGCTCGAGGAAGTCGGCGTCCCGTTCCGCCTTCGGCCCCATCACGCAGAGCAGCGTGGCGTCGCCGCCGTCGTCCAGAATCATGTTGGCGTATTGGCCGTTGGGCCATTGGAAGATGCGGTGCGTGTAGTCCCAGTAGTCCGTAAGGCTCTCGCCTTTCACCGCGAACACCGGCGTGCCTTTGGCGGCGATCGCCGCGGCGGCGTGATCTTGGGTCGAGAAGATGTTGCACGAGGCCCAGCGCACTTCAGCGCCCAATGCCTGCAGCGTTTCGATCAGTACGGCGGTCTGGATCGTCATGTGCAGCGAGCCGGCGATGCGCGCGCCCTTCAACGGCTTGGACGCGCCGAACTCTTTGCGCACGGCCATGAGGCCGGGCATTTCCGTTTCCGCGATCTCGATTTCCTTGCGGCCCCACTCGGCGAGTGAGATGTCCTTAACCACGTAATCTTTTGCGCTCATCGCGCGCCCTCCTTCGAAAGCTCGCGAGCGTCGTTTCCAATCACTGGAAGCCCGACAAGCCTGGCGGCTGACGCCGTCGCAACGCTCCTTGGCGGACGGCAGGGACATAGCAAGGCCGGCGTGCAGGCGCAATTTCCAGCTTTTGCGGTATCCGACGGCCTATGCATCGCGGTCTAGAGCGCTGAGAACACAGTTAAATTCAGAGTTTGGCAGTGAAGGTGGCGCTTCAATGAACGCGGGCGACAGAAAGGAGCCTTAGCCGTGTTGTCCGCGCCGGAACTCGACCAGATGACCCAGCGCCTTCGCGCCATGTCACGCGACGGCGGGTCAATCGAAGCCGCCCAGGTCAAACTGATCGGCCTGGACGAAATCCGTGAGGCGGCAGGACCCAGGTGGTCGCGGATGCGCGAGCGGGTCCGCGCCGGCTCGCTCAGCATCCTGCAGCAGCATTGCGGCGCGGACGACGTCATCATCGCGGCGGGCGACGGTTTTCTGATCATGCTCGCCGACGGTAAGCCGGGCGATGCGCAACGCCGCTGCGCCGAGATGCGCGACGCTCTGCTCGCCTTCTATCTCGGCGAAGAAGCTTTGCGCGAACTGCGGCCCGAAGTGAAAAAGCACGCATTGACCAGCGACGGCCTCACCGAGCTCATCGCCAGGAGTATGCAAGAACGCGTCGTCGCGCGGCCCGTGGGCGAGGAAATCGCGCTGGCGCCGGTTCTCGTCGCACACGAGCATCGCATGGGCGCGCTGATCGCCGGGCCGGTGCATCGCGCCGAAGGCAAGACCCGGCGTCTTTGCCACAACCCCGACTTCCTGCTCGACGGCCAGCACCACGAGCGCAAGGATTATCTCGAACTCGATATCGCCGTGCTCGATGCCGCGCTCGGGCGCCTCAACCAATTCAAGCAGGCCGGACACGCAGGCGTTGTCGGCGTGAGTGTGCACTCGACCACCATGCAATCGCGCCGCGCGCGCGAGGCCTATCTCGGCTGGCTGGCGGATCTCGATCCGGAACTGCGGCGCATGCTGTTCGTCAGCATCGCCGAGATCGAGCGCGGCACCCCGCTCATCTCCATTTCCGAATGGTGCTGCGGCCTGCGCTCCTTGGTGACGCGGGTCTGGCTCGAGTTTCACCATTCCGACCACGCCATCAGCAGCATCGGCGCGTCGGGCGCTTGGGCCGCGGGCTTTAGCTTGCCGGCCTCTGGCCTTGTGCAGCGCGGGCCGCGCGCGGAACGCCTGCGCCGGCAGGTCAGCTTCTGGTCGAAGACGATGCGCAGCCAGGGCATGCGCACCGTCGTGCACGGCTTCCAGGAGGCGTCATTTCTCGACGAGGCGAAGGCGATGGGCGTCGATCTGCTCACCAGCGACGCGCACTGGCCCTTCAGCGACGTCGACGCGACGCAGCACTGAAAGCAAAGCGCCGCCGGCGCGAAGGCCGGCGGCGCAAGATTGACGTATCCGGATCGGTTACGGGGCGCGCGTGGTCCAGCGGTCGAGGAGCCGCTTGGCCGCGTCGCGTCCGCCGATGCCGAAGGCGATCGCGACCGCCACCGCCACCGAGCCCAGGATCAGGCCGAAGGCGAGGACGATGATCTGCTCGCCCACGTTCATCTGCAGGAGGCCCATGGCCGTCGCGAGCGCGATGACGCCCCACCGCACGAAGGTTGCGATGATTTCCGACGACGGCTTGCCGGGCCGCGACGCCGCCGCGGCGAGAATGTTCGCCAGCAGCACGCCGAGGGCGATGATGATGGCGCCCAGCAGCAGGTTGCCCGCACCGCCCACGACGTTTCTCAACATCGTGGCCATCGACGTAAAGCCGAGGATGTTCGCCGCCTCGACGGCCGCGAACAACACGATGCTGATTAGCACCGCGAGGCCGATCATCCGCGACGGCGGGAATTTGCTGAAGTCGATGGTGTCGACGCCAGGCGTCAAATCCATCTTCTCGCGGCCCACGCGGATCGGTTCGGCATTGGCGATCGAGCTGATGATGGCGTCGAAGCCGATCGACTTCAGCCCCTCCTCCGTCAGCGTCATGATCCAGCGGCCAACCACGTAGGCGATGAAGATGATCAGCGCCGCGCCGATCACGTTGGGAATGGTCAGCAGGATGTTGTTGAGCATCGACGTCGCGGGATTGGAGATCGCGGTGATGTTCAGCGTTTGCAGCGCTGCGATCGCCACCGGGATGATGATCAGCGTGAACACCAGGATGCCAAGCAGACGGGAGAGGCCGGGCCCGCGCGGCGTATGCGTGAGGCCAGCGTCCACCAGTCTGCGGTCGAGCTC
>JAEWNX010000457.1 GCA_023461135.1 Pseudomonadota bacterium | reverse complement strand
GGCCAGCACATCGAAATTGCCGATTGGCGCCAGGCCAGCCGCGGCCCGAGTGCGATTGGCCGCGCTGACGCCGCTGATGATCGCCGTCTCCAGCGCCGAGTTCTCGATAGCGTCGCCCCCGGCGCTGTCGTCGTAACCGAACGCGCGCGTTGAGGCGCCGCCTTGCGCAATGAAGTGGCGATAGACGGTCTGGTCGAACAGGCGCCGGCGCAATTCCAGGCCCCACGCGGCTTTTTGCTGCGCCGGGATATCGAGAGCGCCCGAACCGTGGCCCCATAGGATGAGGGCATGTTTGTCCGCCGTGCTGTCGGATAAGCCCCAGGCTACGAAATCACGCAACACGGCGGGATCGCCGGTGTTGAGCTCGCCGAGATCTTTGACCAGCACGCTGTCGAGCGTGTTCGCGGCGAACCAGGCCTGCTCGGACTTTGACGTGCGCGCCAGCCGGAAACGCTTGGCGCCGAACCCCTGAACCACCGCTTCGCTACGATCGATCTGGAAGTAGACCTCGACGCTCGGCGAAGGTCCGGATTGTTCCAACTGCCAAAGGTTCTGCTGGAGAAAGCCGAGAGAATCGAGATCGACGTCGCCGGCTATGTAGATCAGCACGCGCCAGTCGGTGCGCACCATGGGCTAGACCTGTTCCAGGACCATCGGCAGCCGCTCTCGCCAATTGTACTTCAGCGTCGGGCAAATCTCTTCGCGCGGCGCTTTTGAGAAGACCTTGTGCGGGCAGGATGAATAGCAGATCGGAAGCAGCTCGCAGGCCTTGCACTGCGGATCGTCAACCGGTGTGAAGGCGGTCCACTTGTCGTAATTGTCGGCGTTGGCGACGGTGTCGTCGGTGAGGCTTGCGAACGACGCGGAGGCGTTGCCGAAATCGTGGTAGCATTTCTTCAGGCCGCCGTCGGCGTCGACGACGAAGCTGTTGTCATAAACTGCCGCGCAGCTTGCGTAGGGTACGGTGAGGAAATCGCCGACCTTGAAGCCGAGGCCTCGTGCCAGCTCCAGGAAGCCCGTCTCCAGCGCCGCGAATTCGCGCACGGTGAAGTTGCCGTTTTGGCGCGGCGCGTACGGCGCGCCGGGGAGCGACGGGCGATAGCGGAAAACCGGATGAAAATAGAGCTCCGCGCACTTGCCGGTCAGCCCGGCTTCGCTGAGGCGCTGCAATAGGGCCGGCATCGATGCGACGTTGAGCGGAGAGACGTTGACGCGCACGACGATTCGAATGACCTCGGATGCGGCGACGACGTTGCCGAGAATGCGGTCGAAGCTGCTTTCGGAGCGAGCATTCTTGTCGCGCCTGATGCGGTCGTGAGAATCCCTGTCGCCGTCGAATGTGACCTGGATGCTCTCCACCGCGCAGTCGTTGGCCAGCGTCTCCGCCACCTGCTCGGACAGGAAATAGCAGTTTGAGATCATAGCTGCGCGGTAAGTGCAGCCGCGCGAGGCCGCGAGCTGCCGCAGCCGAAGGCTCAGAGATCGGATGAAATCGACCTGCTGCAGCGGCTCGCCGCCGTGCCACTTCACTTCGAGTGCGCCGTTATCTTTCAGATGCTCGCTGGCGAACGCACAGATGCGGTCCGCGAGGTCGGAGGACATGTGGTTGTCGTTCTTGTCCTCGTAGCAATAATAGCAACCCATGTTGCAGGACATGGTGGGCGCGATGACGAGGCCAAGCATGTCGGTGTCGCGGCGGACGGTTGTGTAGCGCGCCATTGCCGCGGCGACTTCATCGGCTTCGTCCGCCACGATGAAGCCGTTCTCGGCCAAAAGCTGCAGCGCCGGCGAGGCCCCGGCATCGACGTTGCTGGAGGATGGCCGCAACAGGCCGAGCACGGCTTGTCCCATTGCGCCGTGCAACGCGATCGAAGAGCGCGAGAGCGTGTTGGCGATGAACACGCGCTCGTCTTTTGAAACCACAAGGTTGTAGCGGGAGGGTTTCCACCGCGTGGCGTTGGTCTCTTGTGGTTCTGTTGCAGAGTCCGAGCCGAGCGTCACCTGAGCTTCAGCCGGTCACGCCGCAATTGACGCCGCAGCGGACTGCCCCGCCTTGCGAACGTTTGACGATTTCCTTGCTGAGCGCCCACATCAATTCTTCGAGGGTGGGCTGGTCGTGCACGGTGACGTCGTCAGGCGTCACGACCGTGATTTCATGGTCATTTTTCTTTTGGAGAATCCATTGTTTCGGCATTTCGCTTCGCCCCTCTTGTCACAACCATAAGTTGTAGCCTAGCTCTTTTATCCCAGGATGGGCGGAAGGCAAGGCCAAATTTGAAACTGGGCGCGCGCGATTTGTTTTCGGTGGAGGGGCGCGGCGTCGTTATCACCGGCGCAGGCGGGCGCGTGGGCAGTGTGCTGTGTGCGGCGTTCGCCGAAGCGCGCGCGAAGGTGTTTGGTCTCGTCCGGCGCGAGCCGCGTCACGTTATCGATCAGGTGAACTATCTTCGCTGCGATCTTGCCGCATCGGAGGAAATCAACGCCGTGACGAGCAGCATCGCCGCTCAGGCGCCGATCGATGTGCTTATCAACGCGGCTCACGCGCCGCACGGGCCGAGAGAGCTTTCCCAGTTCGAGCCGGACATGCTCGCGGGCGAGCACGCCGTGGGCCTATCCGCACCGATCCTGCTTGCGAAGGCTGTGGCGCCGCAAATGGCGGCGCGCGCGGGCGGG
>JAEWNX010000456.1 GCA_023461135.1 Pseudomonadota bacterium | reverse complement strand
TCATTGAGCCAGCGCCCACTCGAAAACCGCTCACCGGCGTCGACATAGCCATAGAGGTGATGCGGCGCGCGCGCCTCTTCCGCCGCGGTAGGACGCGCCGTCAGCACGCGAAAGTCGCGATACACCTGCATGGAATCCGCGTTGACGATCTCACCGCCCAGCCGCTCGGCCAGGGTCAAGCCGAGCGCGGATTTTCCGCTGGCGGTTGGACCCATGAGCAACAGCGCGCGCATGCACAGGCTCTACCCCAGCTTCGGGGCTTGTGGGAGGGTGCGATGTGAACGTCGAATCGCACGCCCTCGTCTTTGTCGCGCCGCCGGAGAATAAGCCGGCGTACCGCGAGGCATTGATGATGTTGGGGCGCGTGGCGCTCGCGCGCGGACTGCCGCCGCCCCAAGTGCTGTCGGGATGGGAATGCGCGCAGTGGATTTATGACAAGGTCGACGGCGAATTACGCCAGGAGGCCGCCGCGGCGGTTGCTGAATTGCCTGTGGATTGGGCGCTCGCGCCTGTCGCGGCGCGGCGCAAGAAACTCCTCGTCGCCGACATGGATTCGACCATCATCAACGTAGAATGCCTGGACGAGCTGGCGGATTTCGCCGGCCTCAAGGCGGAGATCGCGGCCATCACAGAACGGGCCATGCGCGGGGAGTTGGCGTTCGAGCCGGCGTTGCGCGAACGCGTGGCGAAGCTCAAGGGACTGACGGTCGATGCTTTGCAGAAGGCCTATGACGAACGCGTGGCGCTCAGCCCCGGCGCCAAGACGCTCGTGCGCACGATGGCCGCGCACGGCGCACGCTGCGTGCTTGTCTCCGGGGGCTTCACGTTTTTCACATCGCGCGTGGCGGAAGCCGCCGGCTTCCACGCGCAGCGCGCGAATGTGCTGATCGACGACGGCGCCGTGCTGACCGGCGAAGTGCAGGAGCCGATCCTTGGCCGGGCAGCGAAGCTGGATGCGCTGAAAGAGGAAGCGCAGGCGATGGGCGTGGGCCTCGAAGAAACACTGGCGATCGGCGACGGGGCCAATGACCTCGACATGATCAAGGCCGCGGGCCTTGGCGTCGCCTACCGGGCCAAGCCGCTGGTTGCGGCGGAGGCGGACGCCCGTATAGATCACACGTCCCTGGAAACAGCGCTGTTCTTCCAGGGCTACGCACGAGGGGAATTCGTTACATGAAGCGTTTGTTGATTTGCGTCGCGCTGCTGGGCGCGTGCGCGCAAGAGTCTGCGGAAATCGACGCGGGTGCGCCGGCGGAATTGGCGCCGGTGAGTCTTCCGGTCGCCGATCAAGCCGGCAATCGCATGGAAGCGCTGACCCAGAACGGCGCGCGCTGGTGCACGGCGGACAACGCGTGGTGCGTCGAGACGGATGAAAGCGGCGCGCGCGCCGTCAATGGCGCGGCGACGGTCGCTCTGGGCGAGCCTGCCGATGTGTGGCCGAACATCATTCGCAACGCCGATGGCAGTGTCGTCGTCGGGCTCATCCGCACGCAGAGCCAGATGTACTCAGGCGGCGGCGGCGAAGGGAGCGAACTGCTGCTCCACTCGGTCGTAGATGGCGCCGCCGCGGACGCTGGCGCGCTGCCCTATCACGGCTCGCTGATGATCCGCGCCTGTTTCGATGAAGCGAGCCAGCGCGCGCGGCGCGAGGCGTGCCAGGACCAATACGACTTCGCGACGCGGATTTCCCTGAATGAAGCCGCCGCCAGCGGCCCGGCGCAAATCTTACTGGAAACGGCGGCGAGTACGTATCCGGGTCAATTGAACCGCAACGAAGATTCGACGGAAAGGTCTGCGTTGCAGGCGTCGGACCTGGTGATCTGGGCGGACCCGGCATGTTCGTACCGGCGCACCTATATAAAGGGCGCGGACGGACGGTATGCGCCGAACGAGCCGCTGCCCGATTGTTCGCAGTACCTGGAGCCCTAATTGAAACTGCCGCGTAAGCCGCTCGCTGTCGTGTTCGATCTCGACGGCACGCTGATCGATTCCGAAGCTCTGGTGCGGGAGGCGCATTTCGCCGCCTGCGCCAAGCTTGGATATGCGATGAGCGAAGCGCAGTTCCTCTCGCTGGTCGGCATGCACCGCGAGGCAAACGATGCGCAGCTAAAGGGCTTCTACGGCGATGATTTTCCGCTGGAGGATTTCATCGCCGCTACGCGCGCCCATGTGGGCGACCGCGTCGCGCCGCTGAAGCCGGGCGCCGCCGAGCTAATGGACGCACTCGACGACATGGCCCTGCCCTACGGCTTGGCCACGTCTTCGCGCCTGCCGTGGGTGGATCGGCACTTTGCGGCGCACGGCCTGGCGCACCGTTTTCGTGCGATCGTCACGCGGCTGGATTGCGCGGAAGGCAAGCCGCATCCCGAACCGTATATGAAAGCCTCGGCGGCGCTAGGTTTTGAGCCGATGCAGGTGCTGGCGCTGGAGGATTCGCATGCGGGCGTGCGCTCGGCCCATGCGGCGGGCTGCATGACCGTGATGATTCCGGACCTCTTGCCAGCGGACGAGGAAATGCGCGCCAAGACCTTGCGCATCGCCGCGTCGCTGCACGAAATCGCCGACCTCTTCGGCGCGCGCGTCGCACCGGTTGCTTGAGGGGCGGTGGGCCGCGTTCTAAGTTCCCGGACGTGAGCACGCAGACCGATACACGCCCGCAAGCGCGCTTCGGCGATTATCTCGCGCTGGCGCGCGCCGATCACTGGATCAAGCACGCGATGATCGCGCCGGGGATCGTGTTCGCCTGGCTGCTTTCGCCGGGCGGGCATGTCGCCGGCGAGGCTGGTTGGTTCAACATCGCCGCCGGCTTCGCGGCGGCATGCCTGGTGTCGTCGGCCAATTACGTCATCAACGAATGGCTCGACGCGCCCTTCGACGCCGCGCATCCGAAGAAGCGGGCGCGCCCCGCCGTACGCACGGCGATGGAGCCGCTGATCGTCTATTTGGAATACGCCGCCCTGCTCAGCGCGGGGCTGCTGCTCGCCATGCTCGTCGGGCGCATGTTCATGCTCACGGCCGCGGCGTTCGCGGTGGCGGGCTTTCTCTACAACGTGCGTCCCTTCCGCACGAAGGACATTCCGTTCGTCGATGTGATCTCGGAATCGGCGAACAATCCGCTGCGGCTGCTCATGGGCTGGTTCATGATAGCACCGGCGTTCGCCCCGCCCGCGTCGCTGCTGCTTGCCTACTGGGCGGGCGGCGCGTTCCTGATGACGGTGAAGCGGTTCGCCGAGCACCGCTTCCTCTCCGGCGATGGCGCGGCAAACACGGCAGTGGCGCAGTATAGGCCTTCTCTCGGTGGCTACCGGCAATCGATGCTGATCGTCGCGGCGCTGATCTATGCGCAGATGTTTGCCTTCATGATGGCGGTGTTCCTGCTGAAGTACCGCGCCGAGTACATGCTGCTCTTCCCTCCGCTGGTGGCGCTGTTCGCGCTCTATATGCGCATCGGTTTTGCGCGCGATTCCGCCGCGCAGGCGCCGGAGCATTTGTTCAAGCAACCGCTGCTGCTGGGCCTGGCGGCCGGCATCGTCGCGCTCTTCCTGCTGCTGACATTCGTCGACGTTCCCGCGCTCTCGGCGTTCACCGAGCCGCACTTCATCCCCGTCGCGGAGTGATCTAGCTGCGCGCGCGCAAGCGCCGATAGGTTCGATGGCCGCCGCGGTTGATGCGGACGACGATGTTGTGCTCGCCCACCGCCGCTTCGCCGGCTATGGCGCGCGCTGCAATCATGCTGTCGGTGGACTGGAACGCCATCTGCTCGATCACATCGCCTGGGCGCAGCACGCCGTCATTGGCGCTGCCGATATCGACAGCCAGCACCACCACGCCCTCGACGCCAGGATCGATCTGAAATTCCTCGCGCAGGCTGGCGTCGAGTTCGGAGACCGCCACGCCGAAGACGCGCCCGCCGCGCGGCCCGCCGTCGCGGCGCGGCGCACGCGGCTCTTCGCCGGTGGCGACGCGAGGGTTTGCGTCTCCTTCCTGCAGCAATTCGATGGTGGCCTGGAGCGTCATCCGTTCGCCGCCGCGCACAATCTCGAGCGGCACGCTCGCGCCAACGGCGCTATCGCCGACCATGCGCGTCAGCGCGCGGCTGTCACGGACTTCAGCGCCGTTGAAGCGGAGCACGATGTCGCCGGCGCGCAGCCCCGCGCGCGCGGCGGGACCATTGGGGGTGACGCGCGTGACCACCGCGCCGCTGTCGCCGCGAAAGCCTGCGCGCTCGGCAACCGGCGGCGTCACATTCGCCAACCTCACGCCAAGCCAGCCGCGGCGCGTCTCGCCGTAGCGGAGCAATTGATCCACCACCGGCCGCACGATCGATGTGGGCGTCGCGAATCCCACGCCGACGCTGGCGCCTGTCGGCGAGACGATGGCCGTATTCACGCCGATCACTTCGCCGTCCATGTTGAACAGCGGCCCGCCGGAATTGCCGCGATTGATGGCGGCGTCGGTCTGGATGAAATCGTCGTAGCGGCCGGCGTCGATGTTGCGATTGCGCGCGGAGACGACGCCGACGCTGAGCGAGCCGCCGAGCCCGAACGGGTTGCCGATCGCCAACACGATGTCGCCGACGCGGGCGCCATCGCTGTCGCCCATGTTGACGTATGGGAGCGGCGTGCGGGTCTGCACGCGCAGCACAGCGATGTCGGTGGCGGGATCGCGGCCGACGACGATGGCCTGGAAGCGCTGGCCGTTCTGCAAGATCACTTCAATCGCATCGGCGGATTCGATCACATGGTTGTTGGTGATGACAACGCCGTCCGCGGAGATGACGAAACCGGACCCGAGCGAGGTGATCTGGGCGCCGCCTTGGCTTAGCCCCTCATTGAAACGCTCGAGCGGCGAGCCGGGCGGGAAACGCGGCAGCTCGTCGACGCCATCGACGCGCTGGCTGGTCGCAATGTTCACAACGGCCGGCGACAAGCGTTCCGCCAAATCGGCGAAGCCGTCCGCAGGCAAGCGCGATTGCGCCAGCGCCGGCGCAAAGGCGAGCGTAACAAGGGCGAAGGCGGCAAGTGCGGCGCGCATGAGTCGGAAGGTAGCTGGCCTGCTTCGTGACGCGCAATCGGTCCCAGCATTAAACCCGCTATCCCGCGGGGCCGCGCAGAGCCACTCGGCGGGCAGCCACGTCACCCGGCGCGGAAGTTCCGGCTCAACGCCCGCCGCGACGGCTTTGCATGTAGCGGAAGAAGTCGCTGTCGGGCGGCACGACGATGGGCGTGCCGGCGTCGAGCGCGGTGTCGTAGGCGCGCATGGAGCGGTAGAACGCGGCGAATTCGGGATCGCGGCCGTAGGCGCGGGCGAAGATGCGGGCGCGTTCGGCGTCGCCCTCGCCCCGGACGCGTTCCGATTCTTCCTGCGCGGTGGCGCGGATGATGGCGGCGTCGCGCTCGCCTTCAGCGCGGATGCGGCCGGCGACCTGCTGGCGCTCGGACCGCATGCGCTCGTAGACGCGGTCGCGCGTTTCGTCGGGCAGATCGGCTTGGCGGATGCGTACGTCGACGACGTTCACGCCGAGTTCGGTGGCGGCCGAGGCGTTGAGGTCCGACTCGATCAGCTGCATCAGCTGCGCGCGGCGCCCGGAGATGATGTCGTTCGAAGTGGCTGCGCCGAGGGCGCGGCGGATCGCGGACTCGGCGAATGTCTCGAGCCGTGAGGAGCCGCCCTCTTCGCTGATCGCGCTCTGATAGAAGCGGCGCGGGTCGGTAATGCGCCAGCGCACGACTGCGTCCACGATCAGACGCTCCTGGTCCGACGCGACGATCGGCTGACCTTCCAGGGTGAGACCAATATTGCGCTTGTCGTAGATGACCACGTTGTCGACGAACGGGATCTTCAGGTAGAGGCCGGGCTCATTGACGCCAGCCTCGTTGATCGCGCCGACATACTCGCCGACGCGCAGGATGATGGCCTGGCGATCCTGACGCACGATGAAGAGCGTGTTGGTGATGACGATGAGCGCGATCAGCGCGCCGATGCCGATGACGAGGAGATTGCGCTGCATCAGCGTGCTCCCTCGGCCTGGGCGGGTGCGTTGCGGCGGATCATGCCGTCGAGCGGCAGATACGGCACCGCGCCGCCGCGCTGATCGAGGATGACCAGATTGCCGCGCTGATACACGCGCTCCATGGTTTCGAGATAGAGCCGGTCGCGCGTCACTTGCGGCGCCTGGCGATACTCGGCGTGAACCGCGATGAAGCGCTCTCCCTCGCCGGTCGCTTCGCGCACGACGCGCTCGCGATAGGCTTGCGCTTCGTTGACGATGCGGGCGCGGTCGCGCTCGGCGTTGTTGGTGAGCGTCTCGGCGTCCTGGCCGGCGTTGACCACATCGTTGAACGCTTCGATCACCGCGGAGGGCGCTGCGGCGCGCAACAGTTCGACCTGCAGCACCTGCACGCCGGTCTGATACTCATCGAGCACCTGCTGCATCAGCGTCTCGACGTCGAGTTCGACTGCGCCGCGATCGGTCGTGATGATCGGTTCGAGCTGGCGGCGGCCGATCACTTCGCGCATAGCGCTCTCGGCAACCGCGCGCACGGCGGCGTCAGGCTCGCGCACGTTGAAGGTGAATTCGCGGACGTTCTTAATGTTGTAATAGATGCGGAAGTGGATCTCGACGATGTTGCGGTCGCCGGTGATCATCAGGCTTTCGTCCGGATTGTCAGACACGCGATTCTGGTTGCTGCTGGTGAAACCGATTTCCGCCGTGCGTTGGCCGGTGACGTTCTGTACGCGCGCCGCTTCGATCGGCGCCGGCGCATGCCAGTGTGCGCCCGGGCCGGTGGTGCGGTTGTAGTCGCCGAGCCGCGTGATCACCGCCTGCTCGCCTTCGTCGACGAAATAGATGCCCGTCAGCAGCCAGCCGACGAAGAGGATCGCCGCCACGAGGGGCAGCGAGATTGGGCCGCGTCCGCCGGGGCCTGTCTCATATACACATA
>JAEWNX010000455.1 GCA_023461135.1 Pseudomonadota bacterium | reverse complement strand
ACCTAAACTCGGGCCTTAGGGCGACCACTCAATGCCAAGGCGCACCTGGCTGTCGGCGCCGGCTTCGTCCAAGCCGACGAGGTATCCCAGCCCAAGCGTCGCCTCGCCAATGCGGAACGTGGCGCGTGGGCCGACGGCGTGCGCGTCGGCGTCGATCTCCCCGAACGCTTCGAGACCAAGCGCAACGGTTTCGCCTGTGCGCCACATGAAGCGCGCGGCGTAGCCATTCCCCCAGTCCGCGCCGTCGCTCATCGCGCGTTCGGTGATGAGATTGAGCCGCGCGCTGAACGGTCCGGAGACGTGCTCGGCGATGAGCTTGAACTCGACCTCATCCTCGGCGCCGTTGAGGCCGAACTTGTATTCCGCTTGGGCGCCGAAATGCACCGGCCACTCGCGTGTGCCGGTGAAGTCGACGCGGTTCTCCAGCCCGATCGAGCGCACTTCCGCGTCGTCACCATCGGGTTGTGAGGCGCGCGCGATCAGCGTCGCCTGCCAAAAGTCGGTAAACGAGTGGCCGATCTGCGCCCGGTGCGCCCATGCGCCATCCAGCGCCCCCCCGTCATACGCCGCAGTGCGCGCTTCGATTTTCGTTTCGCCGTCGCGCACCGTCGGCCCGCTGACGCTGGAGACGCCGCCCGGCTCCGCGTGCGCCGCCCCGGCGAAGGCGCAGGCGAGTGCGAGAACTGACGCCGTCTTCTTCATCGCTCGGCCCCCACCAGCTTCGCCACACTTCTATACGCATCCGCTGCAATCAGGTCCTGTGGCGCGCCCGCCGTTTTGCACCGCAACTCCGCCGTCCACAGTGTCTCATACGCGGCGTTGAGTTTCTTTGCTGTCCACAACCGCGCCTGCGCAATGACCGCATCGCGTTCCTTCCAGAACACAGGGGGCCGCAGCTTGGCCACCGCATCCGCGGCGCCCATGCCGGCATCGATCATCGCGCGCGTGTCGCGCAATTGATGCAGCCGGCGCAGCAAGGCCCGGAGCGCAGAGACGCCGGAGAGATTGTCGATCCGCGCCAGCGACTCCACCGCCTGCGCCGCGCGGCCTTCGGCGGCGGCAAGACTCGCGGCGTCAAGCGCACTCTCCGCTTCCGCTGCAAGCAGGCCTTCGACCTCCTCAACGGTCAACGGCCGTCCCAGCCCCTCGGCGTAGAGCGCAAGCTTCTCGATTTCCTGTTTCGCCAGCCCACGGTCGGAGGGGAGGGCGGCTTGAAACGCCTCTTCCGCACCGCGCTCGAAACTAAGTCCCAGCTCCTTCGCCAGCGCCCTCGCGTACTGGGCGCGCTCAGCGTCGGTTTCTTCGTAGAATGCGATCGACGCCGCACGATCCGCCGCGGTGAATTTCTTCACCAGCTCTGACGAGCCAGCGAGTTCGCCGGCTTCGACGATCAGATAGCCTCCCGCCTCGCCGCGCTCGATGCCTTCCAGCGCATCGACAATCGCCGCATCCGCGCCCTTGCCGTCGATGCGCGCCCACACGATCGTCGGCCCGCCCAACAGCGATTGCGCCGCCAAAGCATCGGCGAGCTTGGCGCCGTCTTTCTTGATCTCGTCGTCGCCGAGTTTCGTGATCGCGTAGGGATCGTCGGACTTGCCCTGCGCCCAGGCCGCCAGCTTCTGCGCTGCTTCGTGCGAAAAGCTCTGGTTCGGCCCGTACAGCAGCACGGCCCGCACGTCCTTGTCCGGCTTGTCGAGAAAACGGCGAACCGAAGCGCCGGTGATCTTCACCGCAGCGTGCCCGCCTCGCGCGCCTGCGCCACACGCAGCGCCAGCTCGGCGCGGAAGCGTTGCGCCATCGTCTCGGCCGCGCGCTCGCGCGCATCGTCTTGCGCGGCGATTTCCCCGAACGCCGCGGTGGGAATGTCGTAGTTCACCACCGTGAACACCGAGCCCCGCATCACCTGACCCTGGCTGGACGGCGGGGTCAGCACGTAATTGGCGATGAGCCTGAGCTCGGCGCGCGTCGCCGATTCGTCGATGCGGATGGCGAGCTGCGTGACGTGCTCCTGCAGCGTGATCTCCAGGATCATCGGCGGGGCGCCGCCGTTCTCCACCGCGAGGATGCGGTCGAGCTCGCGCTTCAGCACGTGGCCCGCCTTGCCGTCGATCTGGCTCACCTGCACCGGCCCGATCGCCTGGCCGCCGCCGGCCGGCGCGTACATCGGCTGGAAGCCGCAGGCGGCCAGCAGCAAGGTCAGACTGGCGATCAGCACACGCATCTTGGGGTTCTCCCGCCCGCTCAGTTTGCCACGATATTCACGATCCTGTCCGGCACCACAATCACCTTACGGACAGTCTGCCCCGCAAGGAATTGCGCCACGGCGGGGTGCGCCAGGGCCAGTTCGCGCACATCGGCCTCGGCCGCGCCCTTGGCGGCTTCGATCTCGGCGCGTTTCTTACCGTTCACCTGGATCGGCAGCGTAACTGTCGTCCGCGCCGCCAGTTTCGGATCGGCGGCCGGCCACGGCGCCGTCGCCGCGAACGCATCGAACCCGAGCCTCTCCCAGCACTCTTCCGCCAGGTGCGGCATGAAAGGGGAGATGAGCTGCGTGAGGATGCGCAACGCTTCGCCGCGCGCGAACACCGCGCCTTCGTCTTGCCCCTTCAGCCGCGCGATCGCGTTGACCAGCTCGTAGCTCTTGGCC
Organism: Pseudomonadota bacterium; assembly: GCA_023461135.1. Taxonomy (GTDB): domain Bacteria; phylum Pseudomonadota; class Alphaproteobacteria; order Caulobacterales; family Aquidulcibacteraceae; genus Vitreimonas. Next base: position 3,253 of record JAEWNX010000455.1, on the reverse strand, counting down.
ACCGCCACGTTGAAGCGGAAGTGCTCGATGTCGTCGGTGACGTGCTGGATGGCGCGATGCGCCAACTGCCGGAGCGCCAGCGCCTCACCCTCGTTCGCACCCGCCGGCGCTGCATCGCCCGGCTTCGGCGCCGCGCGCCCATGCGCGTCCACCAGCGCCCACACACGCTGCACAAAACCCCAAGCGCCTTTCACGCCCGCGGCGGTCCACTCCACATCGCGCTCGGGCGGCGAATCGGAGAGCACAAACCAGCGCGCGACATCCGCGCCAAAGTCCGTCACGAACGCGTCGAGATCGACCACGTTCTTTTTCGACTTGGACATCTTTTCGACCGCGCCGACCGCGACAGGTTTGCCGCTTCCGAACTCGATGCGTGCGCCGTCCTTAAGCTCGGTGTCTTCCGGCAGTAGCCATTCGCCTGACGCCGACTTATACGTCTCGTGCACGACCATGCCCTGCGTGAACAAGCTGGCGAACGGCTCGCCATTTGCCGGGCCATCCAGCAAGCCGCAATCGCGCAGCCCGCGCGTGAAGAAGCGCGCGTAGAGCAGGTGCAGCACCGCGTGCTCGACGCCGCCGACATATTGATCGACCGGCATCCAGTACGCCGCCAGCTTCTTGTCAAATGGCGCGCTTTCGTTCTGCGGATCGGTAAAGCGCAGGAAGTACCAGCTCGAATCCACGAACGTGTCGAGCGTATCGGTCTCGCGCTGTGCAGCGCCGCCGCATGAAGGACACTTCACGTGTTTCCAGGTCGGGTGGCGATCGAGCGGATTGCCTGGATGTTCGCGGTCGAACGTCACGTCGTCCGGCAGCGTGACCGGCAAGTCCTTCTCCGGCACGGGCACGACGCCGCACTTCGCGCAATGGACGGCCGGAATCGGGCAGCCCCAGTAGCGCTGGCGTGAAACACCCCAATCGCGCAGCCGCCATTGCGTCGTTGCTTCGCCAGCGCCCAGCTTCTCGAGCTCTGCAATCGCCCGCGCGATCGCCTCGCGAGAGGGCAGGCCATCCAGGAAGCTGGAATTGTACGCCACGCCGTCGCCGACGAACGGCTCATCGGCGACACTAAATGACGCCGCGTCCGCGCCAGCCGGCAACACAACGGGGAGGATCGCCAGCTTGTATTTGCTGGCGAACGCGTGGTCGCGCTCGTCGTGACCCGGGCACCCGTAGAGAGCGCCTGTGCCGTACGTCGAGAGCACGAAATTGGCCGCCCACACGGGCAACTCCCAGCTCGGATCGAACGGGTGCTTCACGCGCACGCCCAGATCGACGCCGGATTTCTCGGCCTGCTCAATGTCGGCTTCGCTGGTGCCGAGGTGCGCGCAGTCCTCGATGAATTTCGCCACTTCCGGCTTCTGCGCGGCGATTTCCTTGGTCAGCGGATGATCCGGCGCCAGCGCCACGAAGCTCGCGCCGAACAACGTGTCTGGCCGCGTCGTGAACACGTCGATCTTCCGATCGTCGCCGACGACGTCGAAATGAAAGCGCGCGCCCTGGCTCTTGCCGATCCAGTTGGCCTGCATCAGCCGCACTTTGTCCGGCCACTTGTCCAGCTTGCCGATCGCGTCCAGCAGATCGTCCGCGTACGCCGTCACGCGGAACATCCATTGCTCGAGTTCGCGCGTTTCCACCGGCGCACCGGAGCGCCAGCCTTTCCCGTCGACCACCTGCTCATTCGCGAGCACGGTGTTGTCGACAGGATCCCAATTCACTTTCTGCTTCTTGCGATAGACGAGGCCCTTCTTCCAGAACGCCAGGAAGATCGCCTGCTGGTGCTTGTAGTAGTCCGCATCGCACGTCGCGATTTCGCGCGACCAATCGATCGCCAGGCCCAGCAGTTTCAACTGCTCGCGCATCGCCGCGATGTTGTCGTAGGTCCAGCTTTTCGGGTGCACGCGTTTTTCGATCGCCGCGTTTTCGGCCGGCAGACCGAACGCATCCCAGCCCATCGGGTGCAGGACGTTGTAGCCGTTCGCGCGCCGGAAGCGCGCGATCACGTCGCCCATCGTGTAGTTGCGCGAGTGGCCGACATGGATGCGCCCCGAAGGGTAGGGGAACATCTCCAGGATGTACGCTTTGGGCTTGCCCTTGGCGGCGTCAGGCGCAAGCGCGCGGTCGATGCCGGCGTCCGCCCAGCGGGCGCGCCACTTCGGCTCGACTTCGCGATGATTGTACCTGGACGACATTCGCCAACGCCCCTTTCACGGGGCGTTTCGTGGCGGCAAACGCCCCGCCTGTCTAGTTGCGGACCGTGCTCAGCCGAAGCTGACGCGCGCGCGTAAGAATTGCGTTCTCGATCTGGATTTCCGTTTCCGGATCGACCGTCGCATCGGCCCAGGCGCCGTTAACTTGCGTCTGGCGGAAGATCGAGACGTTCAGCGCGTCGGCGCGCAGGCGCGTGTCGAGGATGTACACCGTCGCCTTGAAGCGCTCGTTCGGTGTCGTTGGGTCGGAGTACCAGTCTGTGATGATCACGCCGCCGAACGGATCGGCGGAGGCGAGCGGCATGAAGTTCAGCGTGTCGAGCGAGGCGCGCCAAAGATAGGAATTGACCCCGATGCCGGCGTCCTGGGCGTTGCCGCCGCCGCCAAAGATGGAGATTCCGCCACGTTCGCGATCCGCGTCGGCGCGCGATTGGCCTGAAGGCGAATCATCCCCGCGGAACAATGAACAGGCGGACAGGGCCAGGGCCGCGACCATAAACAGCGCGCCCTTTACCAACATGCGCCCAGCCTGCACCATAGATGTTCCTCCGCCTGAATAATTCCGCATCGCCCCCGGGCGCGCCGCCCATATATCACGGGGTTACGGCTGGGCCAGGGGTCCACTGCGATGCTGGCGATGTTGTGGCGTGCTCTCCCACACGAGGGGAACCAACCGCTTTTGCCGCAGTTTTGCCCCAAACAAGCTTGACGGGGCGCTGAAATAATACCTGGGGCTGTGTCCTAAAGTTCACTGCGGAGCAAGCTGAACTGAGTTATATTGCTCAGTCAGGGCCAATGCTGAGGGGTCGAGTAAGGTGTTCAAGCCATCCACATGGGTGATCGCGGGGGCCGCCGTTCTGGCGACCGTCGGCGTCGCGCATGCGCAGGATCGGCCTGTGGCGCCGGCCCCTGGAGCGGCCGCGGCGAACACGGCGGTACCCTGGTACCAACGGTTCACGACCTCCAGCGGCGTCACCGAAAGCATCACCGGCGATAGCGAAAATGACCGCCTGCCAGCCCCGACCTGGACGCTGAACCAGCGC
>JAEWNX010000454.1 GCA_023461135.1 Pseudomonadota bacterium | reverse complement strand
CCGCCGCTTCGCCTGCGAGCCAGGCGGCGCCTAAGCACATCGTCGACGTACTGATCGAAGAGCGCGCCCCGAAGCTGTCCACCGGCCCGCTTTGGCCGCTGATCCGCCCGCCGCTCTACACGGTGCTGAACTACGAGAAAGCCATCCGCATGGCCAATCAGATCGCGCCGATGAGCGGTCGCGACGCGCTGGACTCGGTCTCGCACCTCCTCTCAGTCAAGCTGGAGATTTCGGGCATCGAGCGCATGCCGCGCGAAGGCCCCTTCCTCCTTCTCTCGAACCACCCCACGGGCATCACCGACGGCGTCGCCATGTACGACGCGATCAAACCGGTACGGCCGGACGCGCTGTTCTACGCCAACTCGGACGCGATGCGCGTCTGTTCGCGGTTTGACGAAGTGCTGATCCCGGTGGAATGGGTGCAGGCCAAGCGCACGCGTGAACGCACGCGCCTGACGCTGAAGATGACAGACGAAGCGCTCGAGCAAGGGCGGCCAATCGTCATCTTCCCAGCCGGCCGGCTCGCGCGTCAGCGGGAGGGCATGCTGCTCGATCCCGAATGGATGCCGACGGCCGCATCACTGGCGCGCAAATACGAACTGCCCATCGTGCCTGTGAACATGAGCGGCCCCTACTCGTTCTGGTTTCACACTTTCTCGAAATTCTCGGCGGAGCTGCGCGACATCACGCTTTTCCACGAGTTGCTCAACAAGCAGGGCAAGACCTACACGTTAACATTCGGCCCGCTCATTCCCGCCGAGCATGCGAGCGGTGAAGCGACGAGTGTTATTCGCAAACTCAAATACTACATCGAGCGGATACTCCCGCACGCGTCAGACACGCCGTTCGATCCCGCTGGCCCCGAATGCCCGTGGCGCGATCCGCCGCCGAACTGACGTGAAAAATAGCGGTCACGCGAATTTGTGAAAATTTGGCCATGGACGAACACCGCGACGCGGTGCAAGCATGGTGACTGCGAGGGGCGGTGTCGGAGAGGGAGTCTCCATGCGCGCCCAGACTATGGCGATCGCAGTGTGGGCAGGCTTGGCCGCCGTCGCCGCCGCCATCCCGTACATCCCGCCGCCCCAGCCTGTTTACGAAGCGCCAATCGACCGCGCGCTTGAAAACGTCGCCGCGATGGGGGGGTTAGAGCCCGCGCAGCGCGAACAACTGCTTGGCCGCCTCAACCTGCTCGCATACGCGCGCAACGATGCGCCGTTCACGTACGTCAGCGAAGACAATCGTCTGAACCTCGCCGGCAGCGTGCTCTGCACTGAAGTGCGGCCGGCTCGGTACGGCCCGGCGCCCGAGGGCTCGCCGACATTCGGGCCGGACGATCGCTGCGCCGCGTTCGATTTCCAGCTCGGGCCTTGGCAGGAGACGCCTGAGAGCGCGCCGCAAGACGCAAGCACATCAGCGCAAGCGCGCCTAGAAGCGGCGCGCACTCACTACGCGCGCGCGTTGGCGCTCGATCCGGACAATCTCCGCTCGCGGCTCGGTTACGCCTATGTGCTGGACCGGCTGGGACGCGTTGGCGATGCGCGGCGGGAGCTGCGCTGCATCCTCAAGAAAGGCATGCCGCGGCTGCGCGGAGAGACGTCTGAGTGGGAAGACCACGCCGTGCTGACGGAAGCCGCGGCGCATCTGGCCCATTTGGCGACGTGGGACCGCGACCGCCGCCAGATGGAGCGCTTGCGCGAACGCCTCGAGGCGAGCCGGCCGATGATCTACGTGACGCCCGTGGTGGTGCCCCTTGCGGACCGCCCATTCGAGCGGCTGATCGACCGGACCTCGAATGTGGCGTTCGATTTCGCCGGTACGGGCGACACGCGTACGCAAGGCTGGCTGACGGCCGATGCGGCGTGGCTGGTTTGGGATCCTGAATGGCGCGGACAAGTGCGCTCGGGCTTCGACATGATCGGCCAACGCACCTGGAGCGTGTTCTGGAGCGACGGGTTCGAAGCGCTGCGGGCGCTGGACGACAACCGAGACGGCGAACTCACCGGCGGCGAATTGGGCGGACTTTCGCTCTGGCGCGATGAGAACGGCAATGGGGTCAGCGATCCGGGCGAAGTATTGCCGGCGAATGTGCACGGCATTGCCGCGCTCGCGGTGCGGGGCGCCCCCACGCGTCCGGGCCTGATCACCGCGCCGCAGGGCGTGCGCTTCGAGGATGGACGCACGCGTCCGCTTTACGATTGGACGCCCGGGCTCGCCGGACCGACCTCCTAGGCTTTGGCGACCGCGTCGATCGCGCGCGTCAAATCTTCTGGCTGAAACGGCTTCTGCAGGACGGGGGTCTGTTTCCACTCGTCCTTGAGGCCCTGCACGCCATACCCGGTGGCGAACACGAACGGCACGCCCCGCGCCTTCAGCGTTTCCGCGACGGGATACGTGTGCTGGCCGTTGAGGTTCACGTCCACGATCGCGAAATCAAGCGCGAGTTCGTCAGCCAGCTTTTGCGCCTGCTCCAAGCGGCCGGCGGTGCCCACCACTTCATGGCCCATGTCGACGATCAGATCCTCGATCATCATAGCCACGATGGATTCGTCTTCGACGATGAGCACCTTCAACT
>JAEWNX010000453.1 GCA_023461135.1 Pseudomonadota bacterium | reverse complement strand
CCCGACGGGGCGTACGCCACCGCCCGCTAGGCGGGCGTGGCCGAGGCGATCGTCTACGGCGTGAGAATCGTCAACGTGGACGGCCGCGCCGGCATGGCGGCGATCACGCCTGAGCCGAGCTTCGATCTCGCCGGCTTGCGTCCCTATTTGGAGCGCGAACTGCCGGTCTATGCGCGGCCGCTCTTCATCCGCATCCAGCCCGCGCTGGAAACCACAGGAACGTTCAAGTACCGCAAGCTCGATCTGGTGCGCGAAGGCTTCAATCCGACAGCCGTTGAACAAGCCTTATACTTCGATCACCCGAACGATCATGCGTACACGCTCATCACATCCGAACTCTACAACCAGATTCAGAACGGCGCGTTCAGGCTCTGACGCTCACTCGAACAAGGCCGCCACGCCGCCCTCGAATTGCTCGAGCCGCCCGCTTCGCCCATACGCCGCGCTGAGCGCCTCCGGCGTCAGCGCCTGCAGCGGCGGCCCTTCGGCAATGACATGGCCCTCCTGCAAGAGCACCACCCGCTGCGCCACGCGCGCGGCAAGCGCCACGTCATGCGTTGAAAACAGGACCGCGCCGTCCGCCGCATGCTTGCGAATGATCTCGCCAACGCCGAGCGCTTGCGCGGGATCGAGGCCGGCCGTGGGTTCATCGAGCAGCAACAGCGGCGCCTGTTGCGCCAACGCGCGCGCCAAGTGTGCGCGCGCCTTCTCGCCGCCGGAGATTTCGTCCATGCGCCGGTTGCGCAAAGGCGTGAGCGCGCACGCCTCCAGCGCCGCATCCACAGCGGCTTGGTCGCGAGACCCCAGCCGATCGGGAGCCGCGCCGTGCGCATAGCGGCCAAGCGCAACCAAGTGCTCCACGCTCACCGGCCAAATCGCCTGCGGCCGCTGCGGCAGATAGGCGGCGCACAAAGCGCGCTGGCGTGCGGAGAGAAAAATGGGATCGCCGCCCATCAGGCTCACCGTGCCGAACTCGACCGGCGCGAAGCCAAGCGCGGCGCGCAACAGCGACGTCTTCCCAGCGCCGTTGGCGCCGAGCAGCGCGACGACTTCGCCTTGCGCAATCGTAAGCGAAACAGCGCCCACAACGACGCGCCCGCCAAGCAGCACGCTCACGCCGACGCACTCAAGAAGCGCGCTCCTCATGCGTCCCCTCCGCGAGACGCCAGGCGTGCGGCAATCAGCGCGAACACAGGCCCGCCGATCAACGCCGCCGCCACGCCCAGCTTCAGTTCGGTATCGGTCGGCAGCACACGCACGGCCAGATCGGCGCACACGAGCAAGGTCCCACCGGCGAAGGCGCTTGGCGCGAGCAGACGCGCCGGATCGTGGCCCGCGAGTGCGCGCACCAAGTGCGGCGCGGCGATGCCGACGAAACCAATCACGCCGGCCACGGCGACCGCGCCTCCCGTGCATGCGGCAGCGCCCAGCACGACAAGCGCACGCGTGCGCGGCAGGTTGGCGCCGACCGCGGCGGCGGCTTCCTCGCCGAGAGTCAAAGCTTGCAAACCGCGCGACGCAATCAGGATGAGAATAGCCCCTGCCGCGAGGAAGCCCCCAACCAAGGCCACGTCCTCGAACGAACGGCCTTCGACGGAGCCGAGCGTCCAGTTCACGAGGTCGGCGAGGGCGCCGGGGTTTGGCGCGAGATTGAGCGCCAGCGCGATCAGTCCGCCCGCGAAGCTGGAAAGACCGACGCCAATTAACACGAGGCTCGCGGGGCCGCGCGAGCTCCAGCCGAGCGCCGTGACGACGATTGCCGCGATCAGCGCAAAGCCGAGCGCGGCCACAGGCGCCAGTAATGAAAACCCGAACGCAAAGGCGAGCACGGCGCCCAGCGCCGCGAAGCCGGAAAGTCCGAGCACGCCGGCATCCGCCAGCGGATTGCGCAGCAATCCTTGCAGCGCGGCCCCGGATAAGCCGAGCGCGGCGCCGACGAGCCACGCGGTGAGCGCGCGCGGAAGACGGATATCCCAGACGATGGTGCGCGTCGCCTCGTCCCGCGCGAAGGGATCGGCGATGGCGACCGGGCCAAGCCAAATTCCGAGCGCCAGAGCGGCGAGGCTGATCGCGGCAAGCGCAAGCGAGACGCGCAAGGTCACGCTCATGAGCGCAACGCCGCCGCGAGCGCTTCGGCTGCGTCGATCGCGAACCAGGCTTCACACGCAATCGCCGCCGTCGGCAGCCGCACCGTGTCGGCGCGCGCAAGCGCATCGCGCAACGCGGGATGGCGGCCCGGCAGCCATGGGTTCACGCGCGAACGCCCATGATCGAAGAACCCCAGCGCGATTAGCGCGGGCGGCATCTCGACCAAGCGTTCCAGAGGCAACACTGTCCAGCTCTCGCCTCGATGCACATTGCGCCCGCCGGCGGCTTCGATCACCGACTGCATCATCGTGCCCGATCCCGCCACCGCGCCGCCCGCGGAAAGATAGAGCACCGGGCGGGGCGAATTGGTCGCGGCGCCACGCAGGCGTTGTCGCCGCAGATCGAGATCGCGCGCCAACGCAGCGCCGCGCTCGCTGTGGCCGATCGCACGGGCGGCGTCGAGCAGATCCTCGCGCGCCACATCGAAGTTCGGCGCATCTCCGACCTGCACGACCGGCACATCGAAACGCGCATACACGGCCTCGGCGTCCCACGGCCCGCCCCAATTGCGCACGACAAGATCGGGCCGCAGCGCCAGCACTTCCTCCAGCGTGCCGCGCGTTTGGCGAATGCCGCGCGCACGGTCGCGATAATAGGAATCGTCGCGCTGCGAGCCACGCGAGAGCGCAACGATCTGATCGCGGTCAGCAAGCGCGAGCACGAACTGATCGGCGCAATAATCGAGCGATGCCACGCGGCGCGGCTCAGCCGAAGCTTCAGACGCGAACAGCACCGCCAGCGCGCAGAACAGCCAATGCAACACACCCTCCCCGGCCCCATCCCGGACCATCAGGCTTCGTGTCGGCAGGTCTTCTGGCTCTGCGGGTCGTAGCTTGCGAGACGCCTTCCCGGATCGCTCCAGTGACTGTTGCCTCTCAGCTCACCGCTTACAGCTGCGGGTGCAGCCGCGGACTCTCACCGCGTTCCCTTTTGATCCCGTCGGAACCGACGTGCGTGCTTTATCGATCATGCGCTAAACGTGCAATCGCTCGATCTTCGCGTTCATCGTTGGAGCCGAGATGGGCGAATACCGGAAGGCCGGCTTGATCGACTAGCGGCCGCCCCAGACTTCGGCCACGCGCTGGTCGCGGCCGCAGCGCCAGCGATAGAACCGGTATTGGACGGGATTCTTCTCGTAATAATCCTGGTGATACGTCTCGGCGCGCCAGAAACGGGCGAGCGGCCGGATAGGCGTCGCGACTTGCCGGCCAAGAATGCGCTGCGTTTCGGCAAGCGATGCTTCCGCGTCGGCGCGCTGAGCGTCGGTGACGAAGATGGCGCTGCGATAGGACGGCCCGCGGTCGCAGAATTGACCGCCGCCGTCGAAGGGGTCGTGGTGGCGCCAGAAATGGTGCAAGAGCTGGCGATAGCTGATGCGGGACGGATCGTAGGTCACACGCACGGCTTCGAGGTGGCCTTCGTGATTTTCATAGGTCGGGTTCTGACGTTCGCCGCCGGTGTAGCCGGAGACAGCTTCGATCACGCCGTCGAGATGCTCGAAGTCGCTTTCAACGCACCAGAAGCAGCCCCCGGCGAACACGGCTTCGGCACGGTTAGACTGTGCGGCCGCCGGGCCAATGGCGAGCGCGGCGAACAAGAAGATCAGAGCGGAGAGGCGGCGCATGGAATGTCCTTCGCCTTGCATACGTGCTGCAGCGCGGCTTGGTTTCACTTGTAACGCAGCCCGACTTGGGATCGAAGCAGCAACATGAGCGACGCGACCAATCCGCCCCGCAAGAACCCCTGGCGCTTCCTGCCCATCGCGCTCATCGCCGCCGGGCTTGCGCTGGCGCTGGTTTTCCGCGTGCACGAATGGGTGTCGCTCGAGACGCTGCACGCGCAAGGCCAGGCCTTGGACCGCTTCGTCGCCGCCAATCTCGGCGCGGCGCTCGCGATCTACATTCTGATCTATATCGCCGCGGTGACCATCTCGCTCCCCGGCGCGAGCGTGCTGACGCTCAGCGGCGGCTTCCTGTTCGGCGCATGGCTTGGCGGCGCTGCCGCGTGGCTTGGCGCCAGCATTGGCGCGACGCTGATTTTCCTGGCGGCGCGGACGGCGTTCGGCGATGCGCTGCGTGCACGGGCCGGAAGCTGGTTGGAGAAGCTCCGCGACGGCTTCCGCGACAATGCGTTCAGCTATCTCCTGGTGCTGCGCCTCACGCCGGTCGCGCCCTTCTTCATCGTCAACGTGGCGCCCGCCTTCTTCAACGTGAAGCTGCGCGATTATGTTCTGGCGACGATGCTCGGCATGATCCCCGGCGTCTTCGTGTACGCAGCCGTTGGCGCGGGTCTGCATGCCGCGTTGGCGACGGGGGCACACGCCGACCCGAGCGAGGCCGCGCGCGCGATCTTCCTCCAACCGGCTGTGTATGGACCCATCATCGCTCTCATTGCGCTCGCGTTCGTTCCGATCGTCGTGCGCGCGCTGCGGCGGCGTCCGGAGCGCAGCGCGTGAAAGCGCTAAATCCAGATCTCTGCATCATCGGCGCGGGCGCCGCTGGCTTGTCAGTGGCGGCGGGCGCTGCGCAGCTTGGGCTTTCGGTCGTGCTGTTCGAAGCCGGCGAAATGGGCGGCGATTGTCTCAATTATGGCTGCGTGCCCTCCAAGGCGCTGATCGCGGCGGCGAACCTCGTGCACAAGGCGCGCAACGGCGCGGCCATGGGTTTGGACACAACCGGCGTCGCCGTGGACTGGCCGCGTGTGCGGGCGCATGTCAAACGCGCGATCGCCGCTATCGCACCGCACGACAGCCAGGAGCGGTTCGAAGGACTCGGCGTAACCGTCGTCCGCGAGCACGCACGCTTTGCCGATGCGCGTACGGTGAACTCCGCAAGCACGCGGGTGCGAGCCAAACGCTTCGTCATCGCGACAGGTTCGCGCCCCGTGCTGCCGCCAATTCCCGGACTGGATCAAGCCCGCGCGCTGACCAACGAGACGATCTTCGACATCGACGTGCTGCCCTCCAAATTGCTCGTCCTTGGCGCGGGGGCGATTGGTGTCGAGCTGGGGCAAGCGTTCCGTCGGCTCGGCTCTGAAGTGACGATCGTCGAAGCCGCGCGGGCGTTGGCTTCCTCCGACATTGAAGCGCGTGAGATCGTAGTGGCGCGCTTACGCGACGAAGGCGTCGAACTGCTGGAAGGCTGGAACGCGGCCCGGGCGATGCGAAGCGAGGACGGAGCGCAACTGACCGTCGCCAATGAAGCCGGCGAGGAGCGCGTGCTGACGGGTTCGCATCTGCTTGTGGCGACAGGCCGTGCGCCGGCTCTGGATGGATTGGGGCTCGATCAAGCCGGCGTCGCATACGACCGGCGCGGCGTACGCACCTCAGAGACGCTGCGTAGCGTGAGCAATCCGCGTGTGTGGGCGCTCGGCGATGCCGCAGGACGCGGTCTCTTCACGCATCTGGCGGGATGGCACGCCAGCGTGTTCGTGCGCAACGTGCTGTTCAAGGCGCGGACGCGCGCTGAAGCGATGGCGATCCCCAGCGTCGTGTTCAGCGATCCGGAGCTGGCGCAGATCGGCCTGACGGAGGCCGAAGCGCGCGAGCGCTTTGGCGATGTCGTAAAAACGGTCCGCTGGAGCTTCCACGACAACGACCGCGCACAGGCGACGGCGGAGTCCGAAGGCTTCTGCACGCTGATCATCGGCAAGGGCGGCGGCATCCTCGGCGCAACCATTGTCGGGGCTGACGCGGGCGAGCTCTTGGCGCCGATCGCGCTGGCGATGGCCGAAAAGCGCAGCGTACGGTCCCTCACCGGCCCGGTGTTGCCCTATCCGACGCGCGGCGAGATCGTGAAGCGCGCGGCCGGCGCATACTTCACGCCCACGCTATTCTCGCCAACAACGCGAGCCCTCGTGAAACTCCTGGGCAATATTCCGTAGCTCGGCGCCTGTCGATCCTCAAAGGATCTCGCGCACGGTCTCTTTCGGCCGGGCCAGGCGCGTCCCTTTGGGGGTTACGACGATCGGACGCTCCACCAGCACGGGATGTTCTATCATCGCGCCGAGGATTTTCGCGTCGGTGACTTTTGCATCGAGCAGACCAAGTTCCTCGGCTTCCTTGGCCTTGGTGCGCAAGGCCTGGCGCGGCGTGAGGCCGGCTGCGGCGAACACTTGCTTCAGTTGCGCCTTGGTCCAGCCCGTCTTCAGGTACTCGACTACATGAGGCTTGTGCCCCGCGGCCTCGATCATCTCCAGCACCTGCTTCGAGGTCGAGCACTTCGGGTTGTGGTAGATCGTGACTGGAAAAGACTTGGCCATCAGCTCCACTCCGCAGCGATCAGGCGGCCGATCTCGGCATGCGCGGCATTGCGCTCGGCGAGGTCCACCGTGGTGGCGTGCAAATAACTTGCGATCAGAATGGGCGCGCGGTTGGGAGGCCACGCGACGGCGACATCGTTGGCGGCGTTGTGTGGGCCATTCCACGTGCCGGTCTTGTCGCCCGCGCGCCAGTCCGAAGGGAGGCCTGCCCGCAGGCGCTCACGGCCGGTGGGACTTTCGATCATCCAGCCGATCAGCTTCTCGCGCGACGCCGGATCGAGCACATCGTCGGTGAGCAGCAGCTTCTGCAGCGTGCGGGCCATGGCGCCCGGCGAGGTCGTGTCCTGTTCTTCGCCGGGCGCGACCTCATTCATCGCTGGCTCAACGCGATCCAGCCGCGTGACGCCATCGCCGTTGGATCTGAGGAACTGGGTGAGTCCGGACGGGCCGTTTGCGCCTTCGAGCAAGAGATTGGCGCACGTGTTGTCGCTGAGAACGACAACGGCCTCGCACATCTCCTCTACTGTCATCCAGCCACGCGCGAGGTTCTCACGGGCGACAGGGGCGTAGTCCTGGAGATCGCTTTCGTCATAACGCACGTGCTGGTCTCGGAAGCCGGGCGTGTGCATATCCGTGTGCAGCATGTGTGCGGCGAGCAGCCACTTGAACGTCGAACACATGGGAAAGCGTTCGTGAGGGCGATGCATCAGCCAGGCATCCGTCCCGGTGTTCCAGGCCGCGACGCCGACGCGGCCGCCAATGCGCGCCTCGATAGCGGCAAAGCGCGGATCGTTCGCGGGCGACGCCGGCGACGAGGATTTGGTTGCCGTGGGCGCACATGCCGCCAACGCCAGCCCGCTCAGCAGTGCGCCACGACGGGTTAGCGCATCCCCGGTCATCCGGTCCTCATGTCGATTTCGAGATATAGGACATCGTCACGTCGCCCAAATATCCGCGCATGAAGCGCATCGCGGAGCGGAATCAGTCCTTCGCCCGCTCCACGTAGGATCCGTCATCGGTCGATACAACGATGCGCGTTCCCGCTTCGATGTGCGGCGGCACCATGGTCCGCAGGCCGTTCTCCAGCGTGGCCGGCTTGTAGGAGGACGACGCGGTCTGGCCCTTCACGACAGGTTCGGTCGTCTCGATGCGAAGCGTGACGCGCGGCGGCAGTTCGATGGAGAGCGCCTGGCCTTCGTACATGGTGAGGTCGACGACCATTTCCGGCTGCAGGTAGGCGATCTGATCGCCGACCATGTCCTTGGTGAGATGCACCTGCTCGTAGGTGTCGGGGTTCATGAACACGAGTCCGGCGTCGCCGTCGTCGAACAGATAGGTGTGCTTGACCTGCTCGACGAACGCCTTCTCCAGCCCGTCGGTCGTCTTATACACGGCCGTCGTCTTCACGCCGTCGACGATGCGGCGCATGACGATGGTGGTGGTGGGTGTGCCCTTGCCTGGCCGGAAGGTTTCGTGGCTCATCACCACGTAGAGCTTGCCGTCCTCGTGCTCCAAAACGTTGCCTTTGCGCACATCGCTGGCGATGACTTTGACCACGTAAACCTCGCTTGGCGGCCGGTTCGCCCGGCGGCCCTGTAACAGTCGGAAGGACCGGAATTTGGCCGCCTCTCTAGCCGCCTTCACGCTTTGGGCCAAGCGTCCGGACGGCATAGGAGATGCGCGATGACGCCTTCCCCCTGGTGGGATCGCGGGCGCCACGCGGACCGGCGGGGGTTCCTGGACGGGCGGGCCAAGATCGTGCGCGCCGTGCGCGCCTGGTTCGAGGCGGAGGGGTTCACGGAAGTAGAACCTGCGGCTCTTGCCGCATCGCCTGGCGCAGAAGTGCACGTCGATGCGTTCGAGAGCGATGGGCGTTACCTGCACACCAGCCCCGAGTTCGCGATGAAGAAGCTGCTCGCGGCGGGCGAGGAGAAGATTTTCTATCTTGGCAAGACGTGGCGGCGCGGCGAAACGGGGCCGCTGCATGCGCCTGAGTTCACGATGCTGGAATGGTATCGCGCGGGGGCGCCGTATCAGCAGGTGATGGACGATTGCGTGGCGCTGGCGCGCTTGGCGGCGCGTGAGGCTGGCGCCGATGCGTTCCGGTGGAGGGATCGGGTGTGCGATCCGTTTGCTGAGGCGCAGCGGATCACGGTGCGGGAAGCATTTGTGCGCTACTCGCCGCAAGCGCGGATCGCGCCGCCACCGGCGTCTCGCGACGAGTTCAGCAAGCGCTTGGTGACGGATATAGAGCCAAACCTCGGCGCGCCGGCGCTCACATTGCTCAACGAGTATCCGATCGGCGAAGCGGCGCTGGCGCAGCGCTGTGCGCATGACGCGAACGTTGCGGAGCGGTTCGAGATGTATGCGTGCGGGGTGGAGCTGGCGAACGGGTTCGGGGAGCTGACCGATCCGGTGGAGCAACGCGCGCGCCTGATCGAAGCGATGGCGGAGAAGGAAAAGCGTTATGGAAAACGCTGGCCGATCGATGAGGATTTTCTGGCGGCGCTGGCGCACATGCCGCCGGCGAGCGGCGTGGCGCTTGGGTTCGACCGGCTAGTGATGCTGGCGACGGGCGCGCGCCATATCAATGATGTGCTTTGGACGCCAACGTGATCCGCGACGCGACGCCCTCCGACCACGCCGCCATTCGCGCCGTGCTGCGGCATGCTTTTCCGGCAGATGAAGAAGCGAAGCTGGTCGAGCAGCTACGCGCTGATGGGGATGCGTTGATGGAGCTGGTGGCGGCGACCGACACCGCCATTCAGGGGCACATCCTCTATTCGCCGCTGGAGATTGAGCGGGATGGCGTGACGGTCCGCGCCGCGGCGCTGGCCCCGGTGGCGGTGTTGCCGGCGTTTCAGGGCCGCGGGATCGGCGGCGAATTGATCCGCGCGGGCAACGCACGCTGCGCTGCGCTGGGGCTGGAGGCGATCGTTGTGCTTGGGCATGCGGACTATTATGCCCGCTTCGGCTTCTCGGCGCGGACGGCGGAATCGTTGCAAGCTCCCTTTTCGGGCCCGCACTTCATGGCGCTGGAGCTGAAAGCCGGCGCGCTGAAGGGCGGCAGTCGCGTCCGGTACGCGAAAGCGTTTGGAGTTTGAGGTGAGCGCGAAGGCAAAGCCCGATCCCCTGGCGGAAGTGGCCGCGCGCTATGCGGTCGCGATTACGCCAGCGATGGAGGCGCTGATTAGCGCACACGATCCGGCCGATCCGATCGCGGCGCAGTTCCGGCCGGATGCGCGTGAGTTGGAAACTGCGGCGGACGAACTGGGCGATCCGATCGGTGATGAAGCGCACACGCCGGTGAAGGGCGTGGTGCACCGTTATCGCGACCGGTGCCTGCTGAAGCTGGTGCATGTGTGCCCGGTCTATTGCCGCTTCTGCTTCCGGCGCGAGATGGTGGGGCCGCAGGGCGACGGCACGCTGACGGGCGCGGAGCTGGATGAAGCGCTCGCGTACATCGCCGCACAGCCGGAAATCTGGGAAGTCATTCTGACGGGCGGCGATCCATTCCTGATTTCGGCCCGGCGCGCGCGGGAAATCACGACGCGGCTGGCGGCCATCCCGCATGTGAAGATCATCCGCTGGCATACGCGCGTGCCGGTGGTCGATCCGCTGCGCGTGACGCCGGATTTAGTTGCGGGGCTGCGCGCGGACGGCGCGACGACGTATGTCG
The DNA here is from genome assembly GCA_023461135.1 of Pseudomonadota bacterium. Taxonomy (GTDB): domain Bacteria; phylum Pseudomonadota; class Alphaproteobacteria; order Caulobacterales; family Aquidulcibacteraceae; genus Vitreimonas. The sequence goes on along the minus strand of JAEWNX010000453.1, from coordinate 7,661 downwards.
TGGTGCACACGAACCATCCGCGCGAACTGACCGAGCAGGCGCGGGCCGCGATCGCGCGCGTTGTCGACGCCGGTGTGCCGATGCTGTCGCAAACGGTGCTGTTGAAGGGCGTGAACGACGACGCCGAGACGCTGGAAGCGCTGATGCGCGGGCTCGTCGAAGCGCGCGTGAAACCGTACTATTTGCATCATCTCGACAAGGCGCCTGGCACGTCGCACTCCCGCTGCACGATCGCGGAAGGCCAGCACCTGGTGCAGACGCTGCACGACCGCGCGTCGGGCCTGGCGCAGCCGAGCTATGTGCTGGACATCCCCGGCGGTCACGGCAAGGCGCCGCTGACGCCCGCGAGCGTGCAGGAAACGGAAGGCGGTTACGAGGTGCGGGACCGCGAGGGGGTCTGGCGCAGGTACGACGATTAGCGTGCGGGTCCCAGACTTGACGCGGGGACGGGATCAAGGCGCGCGGCCGAACGCGTCTTTTGCGGATTCGCCCAGCATCACGAACAGCGCAAAAAGGATCAGCAGCGCGGCTGCCAGGAACGGCGCGCCTGTGCCGAACAGGTCAAAGAGCGCGCCCGCGCCAAGCGGGCCGACGACGCGGCCGAGCGCGCTGGCGGATTGCGAGAGGCCCATCACCGCGCCCCGTTCGCTCTCGCTCGCCTGAGCCGCGATCAGTGAATTGAGCGCAGGCATGGCGAGGCCGAGGCCGATCACAAGCGAGGTGAGCGACGCAGCCATGGTCGTGGCGTGATGCGAAACGGAAAGACCCCCGAAGCCGGCGGCGAATAGCGCCAAGCCGATCAACAATGTCAGCCGCTCGCCGAGGATGCGCGCGGCGGCTCCGGCGCCGCCGCCTTGCAGCAGTACGGCGCCGACGCCGAGCGCCGCGAGCGTCCAGCCGACCTCGCGCGGTCCCCATTGCAGCTCCACGTCGGCCCAGAGACCAAACGTCGTCTCCATCAGCGCCTGCGCGGCGATCGTCAGGAACATCACGGCGATAAACCGTGTGAGCGTTGGCCGCGACGCGAGGATCGCAAGGCGGCGTGGGCGCGCTTCACCCCCCTTGTGGCGCGCCTCAGGCGGCAGACTCTCGCGAAACAGCAAGAGCGCCGCCAGTGCGGCAAGGCCCGCCAAGCCGGCGGAAACGAAGCAGACGTCGGCGAACTGCGCACGCGTGGGCTCTTGGCCAACCAGGAACGCGCCGAGCGCGGGGCCGGCGATGAAGCCGAAGCCGACCGCGGCGCCGAGAAGACCCATGTTGCGGGCGCGCGTCTTGTCGTCGGCAAGGTCGGCGGCGGCGGCGAAAGCGGCGCCGACATTGCCGGCCATCAGGCCGCCGAACAGGCGAGCGGCGCCAAGTTCGTAGACGCTTTCCGCGCGCGCGAGCCAGAGATACGAGACAACGCCGCCGATGAGGCCGGCGATCAGAATCGGCTTGCGGCCGACGCGATCGCTCAGCCGGCCCCAGAACGGGGACGATACAAGCTGTCCCAGCGAATACGCGCCCATCGCGATCGTCGTCGCGGTCGGCGTTGCGCCGACTTCCAGAGCCAGGAACGGGAAGATCGGCAGGAAGACGCCGAACCCCGTCATGCCGATCAGCACGACGCCGACCAGCGCTAGCAGTGAAGATTTCTCGGCTTGCATCCCAGGAGCGGCAGTAAGGGAATAAGGCAGTAGGGCAATAGGGCAATAGGGCAATTGTGCGCGATCACGCGCCGGCCGCGTCAGGCCCGGATTGCCCTACTCAGGCGCTCGCGCGGATTGGCGCGGGCGCGGCGGGGTTGAGATAGGGCCGCAGATCCGTCCACGGCACCGTCACTTCGGCGCCGCCGTCGGCGTGCGAGCCCCCGAACGAAAGCGGCGGGAAGAGGATGGTCAGGCCGCGTTCCGTAACGAGCCAAAGATGCGGCTTGGTCGCGGTTTCGTAGACGTCCCGGCGCGGGGGAAAATTGGTGTAGTCGGAAAACTCGCGCGCGATGCTTTGAACCGCCCGATCGGTGATGAAGTTTTCCCACCCGGACCCGGCGCGGAAGACGTCGTCGGCCCGCATCAGGCGGCCCTCCTCCATCAGCACTGTCACGGCATTCATGGTGTTAGTGACGTTCGCGGCGCCCAGGGCCTCGACCGACTTCGTGAAACGAACCGATACGACCTCCGGCCCGGCGTATGCGATCGTGTAGTCGACAATCTCGCTTGCGCCGTCCTGCAGCCTGAACTCCGGCTCCTGGGCCACGAGTTCGTTGAAGCGGCGGATGGCCGGGGTCTGCGGGCCGTCGATGCGGGGGAAACGGATGTTGCGCTCGACGGCGGCAGCGCCGACACCGCCGGAGGCGGCGGCGATTTGCGCGGACACGGGTTCGGCCGCGACCAGCTCCATGCGCTGGAAGGTGTAGCCGCCCATCTCCTGGACGATGCCCTCCGCCTCCTGGAGACGTGCGCGGAAACGGTTCTGCAGGCAGGTCTGCTGCTCTGCAGTGGGCGCCGCGGCAGGATCGGCGACGCCGCACATCACGGCGGCGGCCTCGCGCCAGCGGTTCTGGTTTTGCACGAGGAGCTGCGCGCCGGCGTCGGACACGTTGGCGGATTCGGCGACCAATAGGTCGCGCACGTCGCTGTCGATCGAGGCCAGAGCCTGGTTCGAACACACCTGCTGGGCGAATCCCTCATTGCCCTCGGCGCAAAGGTCGAGTGCGGCCGAGACGCGCTCAGCGGAGCTTTCCGCAGTCTTGCTGCCGTTGCCGCGCCCGTCGCAGGCGCTCAGCGCGACGAGCGCGCAGGCGATGGCGACAATCCCGACTCCGCGAGCCGACATGGTGTTACTGTCCTCCGCGCGTCCCATCCGGCTTGTGCCACACAAGTAAGGCGCCGTCACGGCTAGTCCCGATCAGCGGCTGCATGACGCGGGCGTTTCGCGCGCCTAGATAGACGTAAATGTCTCTCCCGGAACGCTATCGACCCGCACAACTGTTCCAGCACTTGGGCCTCGATTTTGCCGATCCCGTGGCGCCCGCGCGGTTTCCACAACAGACCTTACGCTATCGCAACCAAGCTTGGGCCGCGCGCGTTGGACTCGACACGCTGACGGATCAGGAGTGGCAAGCGCATTTCGCGCGCTTCGAGCCGCTGCCGGAGAACATGCGCGCGCCGCTGGCGATGCGCTATCATGGGCATCAATTTCGTGTGTACAACCCGGACATCGGCGATGGTCGAGGCTTCCTGTTCGCGCAGCTCTACGACGATGCGGGCCGGCTGCTCGATTTGGCGACGAAAGGGTCTGGTCAGACGCCCTATTCGCGCTTCGGCGATGGACGGCTCACGCTGAAAGGCGGCGTGCGCGAAGTGCTCGCCGCTGAAATGCTTGAAACGCTGGGCGTCAATACTTCGAAGGCGCTTTCACTTGTCGAAACCGGCGAGGCGCTGGCGCGGGGCGACGAACCCTCGCCGACGCGCTCTTCGGTGCTGGTGAGGCTCGGGCACAGCCACATCCGCTTCGGCACATTCCAGCGGCTAGCCTTCTTCGATCGGGCCGACCTCATCCGCGTACTGATCGATCACGTTGTCGAAGCGTACTATCCCAAGCTGGCGTCCACCGAAAGCGAGGCGCGCGCCGCTGCGCTGTTCGGCGCGGTGGTGGAAGCCACGGCGCAGCTGGCGGCGAGCTGGATGGCGGCGGGCTTCGTGCACGGGGTGCTCAACACGGACAACCTGAACGTGACCGGCGAGAGCTTCGATTACGGTCCGTGGCGTTTCCTGCCCGCGGGCGATCCCTCGTTCACGGCCGCCTATTTCGACGAGACCGGTCTTTACGCGTTCGGCCGTCAGCCGGAGGCGGTTTCATGGGCGCTGACGCAATTGGGCGGCGCGCTCACGCTGGTCTGCGAGGCAGAGGCGCTGGAGCAGGAGATGGCTCGCTTCGCGCCAGCCTATCAGCGAGCGCTGCGCGCCGGCATGTTCAAGCGTCTGCATTTGGCCGCAGGCGCGTTGGACGACGATCTCGGCTTCCTCCAGGTGCTGTTCGACTGGCTGACGCAAAGCCAGGCGCCGTGGGACCAGTTCTTCCATGACTGGTTCGGCGGTGAAGCGTCCGCTGCGCGCGCGGCAGAGAGCCCACAGGCCGCGCTTTACGCAGCGCCGGAGTTCGCGTCCGTTCGAAACGGGCTTGTTGCGCGCACGCGGGGCGATGCGGCGGCGCGCCTGAGCCACGCGTATTTTCTGCGTTCCAGACCGCACACGATGCTGATCGACGAAGTCGAAGCGCTCTGGGCGCCGATCGCCGCGCGGGACGATTGGTCCTTGTTCGAGGCGAAGCTAGCGCAGGTGCGCCAGATGCGCGAGGCGCTCCAGCTCTCCGTGCACGCACCGCTACGCTAGCGCGCGACGAAGCCTTCCTTATGCATCATGCGCGCGACATCCATCGCGGCGCGCACCTGGACCACGTCGTTGCTCTTGTCGGCTTCGCTCAGCGCCGACCAAGGCGCGAGCTTGTCGTGCGCCATCAGCTCGTTGTTGCGCGCTTCGCCCGGCGCCGTCGGGCGCCAGCCGGACGTCAGCCGTTCGGCAATCCAGCGGTCGTGCTCGCGCTGCGCCATCGCGTCCATCATGTCCGCCGGCGCCGCGGGGGCGGTGTCGCCGCGCTCGCCCTTCTGCGCGAGGCGCCAGCCCGCATCCCAGAGCTTGACCATGGCGCTATCGGCCACGGCGCGGTTTGCGGCGCGGTAGGTTTCGAGCACGTCGGACCAGTCGCGCATCGCGGCTTGCAGCTCCTTCATGCTCATCGCGTCCTTCTTGCCGAGTCCCTTGTTGTAGTGCTCGTGGGCGACGGCCGCGCCGCGGTCGAGGTCGCCGTCGATGATGCGGGCGCGCGTGGCGTTGACCTGATGGGCGCCGAACGCTTGCAGGTAGGCGTCGAGTTCTTCGGTTTCGTCGCCGCGCGCATATTGCTGCGAGAACTCGGACTGGCTGGTCTCGCGCATGTAGATGGGCACGGGCCAGCGGAAGCCATGATTGCAGGCGCGCTTCAACGCGATAGCGAGATGGATGTTGCCGGGATCGGCGCCCGTGGAGACGACGATGCCGGTCGGCTTGCCGCGCTGCTGTTCGACCAGATCGAGCAACTCGCCGCCGATGGACGCCGCATCCCAGTCGAACGGCAGGAACGCGATGTCGGCGGTCCAAAGCTGCGGATGCGCGAAGGCCTCGCGATGACGCGCGCGGAAACCAGCCTCAACGGCCTGCGGATTGGGCGCGAGCACTGTGATCCGCGGCGCGTCGAAATGCGCGGACCAGAGGCTCATCAGCACGCGTTCGGCCACGGCTTCGGCGCCTGCATCGAAGCCGAAGAACACGAGATGCAAGCGCTCCTGGCCAAGCTGTTTGGCAAGCGAGAGCAGCGTCTGGCTCTCCTGCTGCAGCAAGGCGCGCGCCGACATTTCCTCCAGCGAGAACGGCTTGGGATCGATCGGCGGGGCGGCGTTCTTCTGCTTGCGCATCTCCGCCGAGCGCATCTCACGCGCTTCCTTGAGCAGCATCGGCGAGCGTGTGGCGACGTGGACGCCGATCGGCGGCTTGCGGCGCGCATTGCCGACGAGGCGCCGCACAGCCGCTTCGATCTGAAGATTCGCCGTGTCGTCCGGCTCGAACGCCACCACGTGCGCGGCGTAATTGGCGCGCGCGGTGCGCAGCGTGTCGATGTGGGTGGCGTTGCCCTCAAGCACGATCACGCCGTTGCGGCGAAGGCCGAGCGCCGTCTCGTGCGGCAGGCCCTCCGCGATAAGGATCACAGAATCCTTGCATTTGCGGCAATCGAGCGCGAGCGAGAGCGCAGCCGGGCTGTCGCCGGCGATCACCACGTGATGCGCGGCGCCAAGGTTGAAGATACGCGCAAGCGAGCGGCCAAGCTGACCCGAGAACGCGAACAGCAGACCCACGGCGGGCGTTGCGATCGCCGCAAAACGCACGAGTTGCAGCGTTCCGTCGACTTGAATGCCTGGTGTTTGAGGATCGGCGTCGAAGTAAAGATCCCACATCCCGACCGCGCTCAGCGTCTGATAAATCGCTTGCGCAGGATCCAGCCCGTTGGCGAGCCAATACCAGAGACCGCCGCCAATCCAGATCATTGTCAGCAGGATCACGACGCCCCATCGGAACGTGCTCGCCTGCGTGTGCGCGAGCGCCGTCAGACCTGCAGCCGCTTGTGACCAGCCATTGGCGTAGCGATGCGCCATGTCCCCTCGCCTCGTCCCCCCGCGCTGCGCATGATGAGCCCGCCGCGCGCGCGCGTCCAGCGACGCGCAAAAGCGGTTGCGGCGCTTGGACAATTTCCCTAGCTCATACGCGCGAAAAGGCCCCGTAGCTCAGCTGGATAGAGCAGGTCCGTCCTAAGCCGTCGGGTATCGCGCGGAATCAAGGGCTTCGCTGTAAACCGCGCGCGCTACGCGTCGTTGAGCTACCTCAGCTTTTTGTATGGGTTGTAAACCGGGATCGCGCGGCATCACCATTCATGCAGAGGTCGGTTCGGACGATAGACGGGCGAGTGCGCCTGCAGTCCGAACGCAAAGATCTGGCCTTGGCCGTGCTGATCTCCGAGCATCAGGATACCCGGCGCGCGAATCCCCAATAGATAATCCGACGTCGCCGGCGGCGTGGGGCGGTTCGCAATAATCAGCACCTCGCCGAGCTTCGATCGGTTCCCCGTGTAGAGCGCAGGCAAAGAGAACTCGACCATCCAGAAGTGATCAGGCAGTTGCTGAAACAGCGCAAGGTCGGCGGCATTGTGCGCGCTTCCGTCGTGGCACGTCGCGCTGCGAATATGCTCGACGTATTCGGCGCGCGTCAGAAGCACAGCGCGCAGAACGAACGGGGAATTCACGGTGGCGGCATAGCTCAACCATCGAGCAGTCGGCATCAACGGTGCCAACAATGGCAAGGTGTTCTTCAAGTGGATCGAGGAAACCGTCTCGGCCAGGTCACCACTTACGTCCGCGGTGGTCTTCCTGATCGCTATGATCCAGTGCGCCTTCACATTCGGGTCTGTTTCCAGCGCCCTCGAGCTCAGCGTGTAATACGGCCCGAAGTTGTCGTCATGGATCAAAAAGTGGTCGATCCACATCGAGCTGGAATAGAAGGGCGCCGATACCGGGCCCGCGTACGCCGGGATGGCCTGAGGGTGCCACTCGTCCGAATTGCGTGTGTGCCCGTAAACGCTGACAACATGTTCCTCGGCGCCGCCTGTTGTAAAAACAAGCATCGCTCGATCGCCGGACTCCACGATTGATGCGAGGATCTTCATGTAGGTGGCGCTGTCGAGCCCATCGCAGTCCACCACATCCGCGCACATGCCGCCAAGATCCTCGATCGTCTTGACGATGTCACCGAGGCTTAGGCCTTGCAGCGGTGGCGTCACCGCCAGCAGCTGATTGATCGCGTCGTTCGTAATCGTCGCCCCGTTACCGTTGAGTCCGTTAAGTGACATCCGGAGCGATGCGTGCGCGCAGACATGTGTCCGAGAGTTCTGCTGGCAATAGTAGATACCTGCCGTTTTGAACTGTCGTCCCAGCACTTCGATTTCGAAATCTTTGCCGACGCAGAAGTAGTTGTTCATCAGTTGCGGCGGTGCGCCGGGCAGGGACGGGGGCCGCAGCACGGCTTCATATATGTAGC
>JAEWNX010000452.1 GCA_023461135.1 Pseudomonadota bacterium | reverse complement strand
CGCCGGTGAAGTTTTTGAGCTGGCCCGCGCGCGCTTTCTTGTAGAGCCCCTTGGCGTCGCGTTTTTCCGCGAGCGCGATCGGCACGTCGACGAAGATCTCGAAGAACTCGCCGGGTTGCGCCAGGCTGCGCGCCATGTCGCGCTCGTGGCGGAAAGGCGAGATGAAAGCGGTGAGCACGATGAGGCCGGCGTCCGCCATTAGCTTCGATACTTCGGCAATGCGGCGGATGTTTTCGACACGGTCAGCCTGTGTGAAGCCCAAATCGCGGTTGAGGCCGTGTCGGATGTTGTCGCCGTCGAGCAGCACCGTGTGGCGGCCGAGCGCGTAGAGCTTCTTCTCCACGATATTGGCGATGGTGGATTTTCCGGCGCCGGAAAGGCCCGTGAACCAGAGGATCGCGGGACGCTGGCGTTTGATGGCGGCGTGCGCGTTGCGATCGATCTCCAGCGCTTGCCAATGCACGTTCTGTCCGCGCCGCAGCGCGAAATGGATGAGGCCGGCGCCGACGGTTTCATTCGTCTCCTGATCGATCAGGATGAAGCCGCCTGTGTCGCGGTTCTGCATGAACGGATCGAAGGCCAGAGGGCGATCAAGGCTGACATTGCCGACGCCGATCTCATTGGCGGCAAGTTGCTTGGCGGGGCGCGGCTGCAGCGTGTCGATGTCGAAGCTGTGCTTGAGTTCGGTGACGGTGGCGTTGGCCGAGGCGGCGCCGAGCTTTAGCGTGTAGCGCCGGCCGGGAAAAAGCGGCGCGTCGCTCATCCAGACGAGGCTCGCCTGAAACTGGTCGGCGATCTCGCACGGATTGTCGGCGGCGGCGATGACATCGCCCCGTGAGACATCGATCTCCTGATCGAGCGTCACGGTGACGGATTGGCCCGCGCGGGCCTGGCTCAGATCACCATCGGCGGTGACAATGCGCGCGATCTTGGCGTTGCGGCCCGAGGGGACGACGCGCACGGCGTCGCCGGGCGCCGCGGCGCCGGATGAGATGCGGCCGGCAAAGCCGCGAAAATCCTGATTGGGACGGACGACGTTTTGCACCGCCATGCGGAACGGCTGGTTCAGGCGTGTTTCGCCGGCTTCGGCGGATTCCAACAACTCGATCAGCGTCGGGCCCTTGTACCAGGACGTGGCGGCGCCGCGTCCGGCGATGTTGTCGCCGCTGACACCGGATACCGGCAGCGCGTCGAAGCGCTTAATCTCAAGCGTTTCAGCAAGTGCGGAGAAGTCGGCGACGATGCCGGCGAACACGTCCTCCGTGTAGCCGACCAGATCCATCTTGGTGACGGCGAGGATGATCTGCTTTACGCCCATCAGCGTGCAGATGAAAGCGTGGCGGCGCGTTTGCGTGAGCACGCCTTTGCGCGCGTCGATGAGCAGCACGGCGGCGTCGGCGTTGGAGGCGGCCGTCACCATGTTGCGCGTGTACTGCGTGTGGCCGGGGCTATCGGCGACGATGAATTTGCGCTTCTCGGTGGCGAAGTAGCGGTAGGCGACGTCGATGGTGATGCCTTGCTCGCGCTCGGCCATCAAGCCGTCGACGAGGAGGGCGAAGTCCAGTTCGCCGCCGCGCGTGCCGGCCGATTTGGAATCCGCTTCGAGCGCCGCGAGCTGGTCTTCCGGGACCGTGCCGAGATCGTAGAGGAGGCGGCCGATGAGCGTCGACTTGCCGTCATCGACGGAGCCGCAGGTCACGAGGCGCAGGAGGGATTTCTCGGCGGCCATCAGAAATAGCCGTCCCGCTTCTTCTTCTCCATCGAGGAGGGCGTGTCGCTGTCGATCAGGCGGCCTTGGCGTTCGCTGGCGCGGGACTCGATGATCTCGTTGACGATGTCGGTGACGCTCTTGGCGTTGCTCTCGACGGCCCCGGAGAGGGGATAACAGCCGAGCGTCCTGAAGCGGACGACGCGCAGCTCGGACTTTTCGCCCGGCTCGAGCCGCATGCGTTCGTCGTCGACCATGATCCAGGCGCCGGCGCGGCGCACGACTTGGCGTTCGGCCGCGAAATAGAGCGGCACGATCGGGATGTTCTCGGCCTCGATGTATTGCCACACATCGAGTTCGGTCCAGTTCGAGAGCGGGAAGACGCGGAAGCTCTCACCGGCGCGCTTCTTGGTGTTGTAGAGGCTCCAGAGTTCGGGGCGCTGGTTCTTGGGATCCCAGCGCTGGTGGGACGAGCGCACGGAGAAAATGCGCTCCTTGGCGCGGCTCTTCTCTTCATCGCGCCGCGCGCCGCCGATGGCCGCGTCGTAGCCGTATGCGGCGAGCGCCTGGCGCAGACCTTCCGTTTTCCAGATGTGCGTGTGCGTTTCCGAGCCATGGTCGAAGGGATTGATGTTTTTCGCTTCGGCGTCGGGATTGCGGAACACCACCAACGTGTGCTGCTTCGCGACTGCATCGCGCATCGCGTACATGTCGCGGAATTTCCAGGTTGTGTCGACGTGGAGGAGCGGGAAGGGTTGCCTGGCGGGAAAGAACGCTTTCTCGGCGAGCCGCAGCAGCACCGAGCTGTCCTTGCCCATGGAATAGAGCATGACCGGCCGCTCGGTTTCCGCGGCGACCTCGCGCAGGATGTGGATGCTTTCCGCTTCGAGCGCTTTGAGGTGAGAAAGACGCGTCTCAGACGCCATAGAAGTCACGATACCAATCGACGAATTTTCGGATACCGGTTTCGAGCGGCGTCTTCGGCGCAAAGCCGACATCGCGCGCCAGATCGTCGACGTCGGCGAACGTGGCCGGCACTTCGCCGGGCTGTACCGGCATCTCGTTGCGGATGGCGCGCTTGCCGGTGTGTTGCTCGATGACCTCGATCAGGCGATTCACCTTTAGCGGCGTGTGATTGCCGATGTTGTAGAGGCGATAAGGCGCGTTGGAGGTGGCGGGATCGGGCCTGTTTCCGCTCCACTTCGGGTCGGGCGACGGAATACGGTCGCCGGTGCGGGCGACGGCTTCGACGATGTCGTCGATATAGGTGAAGTCGCGCTCCATCTCGCCTTTGCCGAACACGTTGATCGGTTCGCCCGCCAGAATGGCCTTGGTGAACATGAAGGCGGCCATGTCCGGCCGTCCCCACGGACCGTACACGGTGAAGAAGCGAAGGCCGGTGACGGGCAGTGCGTAGAGATGCGCGTAGACGTGCGCGAGCAACTCGTTCGCCTTCTTGGTGGCGGCGTAGACGTTGAGCGGATGGTCGACGTTCTGGTGCACGGAAAACGGCGTCGCCGTCACTGCGCCATATACTGAACTCGACGATGCAAAGACGAGGTGCTCGACCTTGTGGTGGCGGCACGCCTCAAGCAGAGCGGTGAAGCCGGCGACATTGGAGTGGATATAGGCTTGCGGGTTGATCAGCGAATACCGCACGCCTGCTTGCGCCGCGAGATTGAAGACGCGTTTGAAGCCGTGCTGCGCAAACAGGGCGCCGAGCGCGTCGTCATTGGCTAGATCGAGCTGCGCGAACGTGAAGTTAGGCTGCGCTTGCAGGCGCGCGAGACGGGCGCGTTTCAGCTCGACGTCATAATAGTCGCTGAGATTGTCGAGACCGACGACGCCTTTGCCCTCGGCGAGCAGACGCTCGGCGAGGTGATAGCCGATGAAGCCGGCCGCGCCAGTCACCAGGATGGGGGTCATCAGGCTCGTGCTTGTCGCGCGGGGGGCGCTGTACTGAGCGCTTCGATAGGCGCCACGCCCTTCAAAAGCAACCTGACGCCTCTAGCTGGGCGACCGGCCGAGCGCGCCGACGACGCCAGCGGCGACGAACATCGCCGCGAGCCACCATTCAGCCCAGAGGTTGAAGCTGATGTTTGCGACGACGCCGAGTGCAGCCAGTGTACCCGCGGCCGCGGCTGCGGCGGGACGATTGTCGCCGAAGCGCCGTACGATATCGCGCCAGCCAGCCACGAGCAGCGCGCCGGCCAGAAGCACGCCGACGCCCCCCACCTCGAACCAGACTTGCAGGCTGGCGCTGTGGGGGTGGACGGGAATGGCGGGGATGTGGGCGCGCGCTGCGTCCAGGCCGTGGCCGATCCAGGGCCGCTCCCAGATGCGCTCGCAGACATAGCTCCAGATTTCGACCCGCTCACCCCAGCTGCGGGGCAGGGCTTCCGCGTCAATGGCGGAGGCGAGCAGCGGCGTGGCGAAGGGCGCGCCAACGAGCCACAGCAGCAATCCGCAAACCACGGCGGTGAGCACGAGGCGCGGCGCCAAATAGGCGCCCAGGAAAGCCACCAGGCCGGCGATGAAGCCGATGGTGTTTGCGAACTGGCCGAATTGGAGCGAGACGAACCCGCCGGCCGCCAAGACCGCAACGGTGGCGAGTTTCCAGACGGCGCCGGACCGGGTGATGAGCGCGCCTGCCGCGCCCCAGGTGAGCGCCAACAAGAGGCTGGCCGCGCGGCTGACGTTGCGGCCGAGTTCGTCGATATCGGTATCCGGTTGTGCGGCCCGGTTGAGCGGCAGGCCGCCGAGCGCCTCGATGGCCAACAGCGCCGCCAGCACGGAAAAGGCGGCGACACCGCTCGCCAGGGTGAGCCGCGCGTCCTTGGAGGCCTCGGTAGCGAACAGCAGGCCGAAGCAGGAGAGGACGGCGATCTTGGCCGCTTGCGCCGACGCATCGTGCGCCGACCACACCGCCGAGAAGATGGCCAACCACGCGAAAGCCAGCAGCAGGCGCACTGCCGCGGGGCTGGTTTCAAAGTCTTGCCGCAGGCGCGAAGGCCGCAGGGAAAACGCCCCCGCCAGGAAAATCAGTACGGGTAAACCGAGCGCCCCGCCGACCCCGACCGCGGGCAACAGAACGAAGAACGTGGCGCGCGCGAACCCGCCGATCACAAGGCCTCCCGATCATTTGAGTCTGCCAGTGTCTCATTCTGTAGACGACATTTCAGCATCGTCACCGGATAGCCTGTCTTAGCCCTTGGCGCCGGGCGAGATTTAAGCTTTGTTACGCCTCTGGCGCGTATAGGGGACCAGGCGGGACGGCGCGCGCCCGGATGCGCCCGTGGGAGCGGTAGATGACTGACAAGCCAGCCGACTATGGGCGCGAGGTGCGTGACACGGTGGTGAAGTCCGGGTTGACCGGCGTCGCCGCCACGGTTCTCGCCGTCACGATTTTCTCTCCGGCCGGCCTTGGCGGCATGGTGGGCACCAGCCTCGCTTCTGGTTTCGGTCTCGATACTAACAGCGCCACTGCAGACGATCCCTATGCGAGCCTGCCGCCGTATCCCGCGCCGCTGAGCGCGCAAGAACTATCCGATATTCACAATCAGCTCGCCCGCACCACGGCTTCGCTCGAGATTACGCGCGCGGCGACGGAAGCGAAGATCGAATACATTCGCTCGCTCGCCCTGAGCGGCGACTTGGTGACGTTCGCGCCGGCGCAGCAAACGGCGCAAGCCGACAGCGGTCTGCGTCTTCGTACGAGCGAACCGGAAACGTTCGCAGCGGCCGCGCCTGCGCATGTTGAAGCCGCGCTGACGCCGGTCGTGCAAGCGACGCTGCAGCCGATCAGCCTCGCCGGCGGCGTCGATCCGAGCTATCGCGATCCGCACTTGGAGCTGGCGGATCTCCTGCTCGCGCACGAGACCTACTAAGCGTCATCCCCAAGCGACAGTACGTGCGTCGCGCTTTCGCGCGCTTGCGCCGTGACTTGCGCGCACGTGTGGGTTACCCAGCCTTCGACCTTCTGGGCGGACGGATTCGATGCGCTTTTTGGCTTGTGTATTCGCAGTCGCGTGCCTTCTGTCCGCGCCTGCGCACGCTGAGACATATCGGCTGAATTATCAGGCCGAAGTGCTCGGCGTCGTCGTGCTGGGCACCGCGAGCTACGAAATCACCGCCAACGCTACCCGCTACGCTGCGCGCGCAAATCTGCGCACGTCAGGCTTGGCGCGTCTGTTCGATCAGACGGAGATCACGGCGGCGTCCACCGGCTCGCTCAGCGGCGCCGAAATCGCCTGGACGCGCTATGACATCTCGCATGCCTACGCGAGCAAGTTCCGCCGCATCCAGATGAATCGCGGGAGCGCCGGCGTCGCGGCGGAGATCGCGCCGAGCTACGGCGACATGGGCGCGCCGGCTGCTACATTGGCGCAGCAGAGGGGCTCGTACGATCCGTTGAGCGGCGTGTTCGCGCTCGGCCGCCAGATCGGCGCGGCGCGCGCGTGCCGCGGCTCGGTGCTGGTGTTCGACGGGCGTCAGCATTATCGGCTCGCCGTCGCGCCGCAGTCGCAAGGGACGTTCAACGGCGGCGGCTACAATGGACCGGCCCTGTTATGCCAATTCCGCTATGAGCCGATCGCCGGCTTCAGCGACAATTTCGACCGCGCGCGCGTGCCTGTGGCGGAAGCCTGGTTCGCGTTGCCCGCAGAGCCGGGCTTTGCCCCGCCACTTCGCCTGACAGTGCCGACGCCGCTCGGCCAAGCGCAGCTCAATCTGCGCAGCTATGAGCGGGTGTCCTGACCTGAGGCTTCGCCCACGCGGATGAGTTCGCTGAGCGCAAGCGCAATGTGGTAGAAGCTGGACGCACGCGCCGGTTCGCGAATGAACGCGCCGTCCGGCGTGCGCAAATCGTACCAAAGGCCGGGCGTGGACGTGTCGCAGAAGGCGCGGATCATCTCGTAGGCCTCAAGCGCCGCGGCCGCGGCTTCGGCGTCGCCGGTGGTTTCGAAGCGGATGAGGTTTGCCTTGAGGCGCTCCGTTTGCGGCCACAGCCGCGCGGTTTTTTTCGAGGCGCCGCCATCGATGAGGATTTCGTCGCACGCCGCGCCGTTCTCGACGCCATGCGTTTCCGCGTGGCTGCGCAGCCGTTCGGCTTCGGCCGTAAAATCTTCACCGCCAAGCGCGCGCCAGCGGTGAAGGAGCCAGCACCACTCAAAATGATGGCCGGGCTCGACGACGCGGCCGAGCCGATCGGACATCGGGCGCCAGGTTTCATCGTAGAATTCGGGCAGCGCGCCGTGCGCGGCGTCGAACAGCTTGTCGCCGAAGAGCTGCGCCAAGTCGCTGGCGCGCGCGAGGTGAAGGGCGTCGCCGGTTGTCTCGTGGAAGGAAAGCAGCGCTTCCAGGAAATGCATGTGCGGGTTCTGGCGACGCGGCGGGGAGGGACAGACCTCGCCTTCCTCAAAGCCGCCCTCGGGATGAGCCCAGTACCAGTGGACCCATCCTTCGAGGCGTGTCGCCGCATCGATCAGGTCGGGGCGCTTGTCGAGCGCCCGCGCAGCTTCGGATAGTCCCAGCAGCACGAAGGCGGCGTCATAGAGGTCGCGGCGGTCGTCGAGCGGGGCGCCGTCAGGCGCGAGCAGATGGCGCGTGCCGCCATCGGGCCGCAGTGCGCGTCTAAGGAGGATGTTCGCCCCGGCTTCCACCGCCTCCCGCCAAGGCCCGCTCCAGCCCAGGCGCCCAGCCAGCGCATAGACGAAGGTTTGGCGCGCCTGCACGCGTACGCGCCGCGGTTCGGGCGCGGCGGGGCCGCCATCCAGGTTGAGCCGTTCGTGGAAGCAGCGTGCGACGCGGTCGTACCCGCGCTCCCACCAGATCGGCAGCGCGTGCTCGAACAGCCAGACGCGCGCAGCGCCGGCGGCGTGTTTGAGCGATTCGGTCACGGGATGAAGTTCATGGCGCCAGCGTGCCTTGCTTTGCCTGATAATCCGCGCAGCAGGGTAGCCAGTTCGTTACCGCTCTTGTTACAGCCGGGCGCGGCAAGCCGAGCGGGCTTGGACGCTGGAGACAGGCGTGCGCGCATCGGCTTATCCTGTGCTGGTGACGGGCGGGACAGGCTTCGTCGCCGCCGCCTTGATACAGGCGCTCGCGCCGACTTGGAATGTGCGCGTGTCGCAACGCCGGCAGGCGCGGGGTCCGCAAGACTATGTCGTCGGCGAGATGGGCGCGGGCGCCGATTGGGCGCGCGCGCTGAACGGCGTGCGCACGGTCGTGCATCTGGCGGGCCCGTCGAACTCGTATTTTCCAGATGACGAGCTGCGGCGCGGGATTGTCGGCGGCACGGCTGAACTGGTCGAGCAAGCGACCGCCGCGGGCGTCGAGCGGTTCATCTTTGTCAGTTCCATGAAGGCGTGCGCCGAGACCAGCGAAGGCGCGCCATTGCGCGAAGACGATGAGCCACGGCCTGCGGATGTCTATGGGCGATCGAAGCTGGAAGCCGAGCGCATCGTGCTCGCGCGCGACGCGCTGCGGCCCGTCGTGTTGCGTCCGCCGCTGGTTTATGCGGCGAACGCCAAAGGCAATCTTGCGAAGTTCCTGGGCCGGCTGGATTCGCCTGCACCGTTGCCGTTCGGGGGCATCAAAAACAGGCGCAGCCTGATTGCGCTGCCGTCGCTGGTCCACGCCATCATCGCCGTGCTGGAAAGCCAAGCTGCGCCGGTGGGCGTGTTTCATGTCGCTGACGAGCCTGCGGTGTCGACGCCGGAAATGGCCGCGCTGTTGCGCCAAGGCATGGGGCGGCCCGCGCGGTTGTTTGCGTTGCCGGGGTTCGAGACGTTCGGCCCGCCGCCGCTGGTGCGCAGCCTGGAGGCCGACGCGAGCCGGTTTCGCGCTGCGTTCAACCATCCTGGCGTTGACACGCGCATGGGCCTGGTCGCCTGCGGACGAGCATGGCGGGACGCGCATTGAGCACGCCGCGCCTTCTGTTTCTTGCGACGGAGGATTGGTTTGTCCGCTCGCACTTCGTACCGCTGCTGCGGCGCGCGCGCGACGACGGATTCGACGTCGTGGTTGCGGCTCGTTCCTCGGGCGCGCTCGCGGAAATGGCGGACGTGCGCGTCATCGACACGCCGTTTGCGCGCGGCTCGCTGCGGCCATGGGATGTGGCGCGCCAGGTGACGCATTTGCGCGCGCTGCTGGCGCGCGAGCAGCCGGACATCGTGCACGCGATTGCGCTGAAGCCGATGGCGCTGCTGGCGCTGTCAGGACATCGCGGTGCGGGGCTCGTGTTTGCGCTGACAGGCCGCGGCTATCTCGGCGTACGGCGCTCGGCATGGACGAGTATCGTCAACAGCGCGCTGCGATGGGCGCTTCGGCGCGCCGTGTTGGGCCCTCGCGCCGTGCTTTTGGTGGAGAACACCGAGGACCGCGATTGGCTTAGCCGCGACGGTGATCTCGACAGCCGCGCGTTGGTTCTGCCCGGAGCCGGCGTCGATCCCGCTGCCTACACGCCCGCGCCCGAGCCCATGCAGGGGCCGATCGTGGTTGGCGTGGTGGCGCGTCTGATCTGGACCAAGGGCGTCGACCTCGCTGTGGCGGCGGTGCAGCGTTTGCGCGACGAGGGCGAGGAGATCGTGTTGCGCATCGCCGGCGACATCGACGCGGAGAGCCCGGAGGCTGTTCCAGCGGCCGTGGTCCAAGGCTGGCGCGAGTTGGCGGGTGTGGAAGTGTTGGGCCGCGTTAGCGATGTGAACAGGTTTTGGGCCGGCGCGCATATCGCCTGCTTGCCATCACGCGGCGGCGAGGGATTGCCGCGCTCGCTGCTGGAAGCCGCCGCGTGCGGACGGCCCATCGTGACAACGGATGCGCCTGGGTGTCTGGATTTTGTGACCGACGATATCGGCATTGTCACGCCGGTGAATAATGTGGAGGCGCTGATGCATGCGCTTCAGCCTCTCGTGCATGGCCGCGCGATGCGCGCATCGATGGGCGCCGCCGCGCGCGCCAAGGTTCTCGCTGGGTACACGGAAGCGCATGCCGCCGAAGTCGCGTCGCAGGCGTGGCGGCGCGTGTCGGCGCGATGAGGCGCTTGCTCATCTGGTATTGGTCGCCGACTGGGGGGGGCGGAAGCCAGTACGCGGTGAAGCTTGCGCAGCGCCTCGCGCGCCGCTTCGGCGACGGCGCCATCACGCTGTCGTTGCACGCGGAGGATCCGGGGCTCGCGAGAGCGTCCGACTGCGCCTTCGAGACGATCGCCGCGAACGTGGTCACGGCGCGGTCACAGCCGATTGGCACCGCGGTCAATCTTGCGGCCAGCGCGCGGGTGTTGGAGCAGCATGCAGCTCGTGCGGATGTCGTGATCGTGCCGATGAATTTTGCCGCGGCTGCGCCGCTCGCGATTGGCTTGAAAAAGCCGCTGGTTTACGTGGCGCACGATCCTAAGCCGCATCCGGGTGATTACGCGCCGCTATGGCAGAGCGCGACGCAGGCGGCGCTGTTGCGAAAGAGCACCCGCATCGTCGCGCTGTCGAACCACGCGGCCCGGGAGCTGGCCAAGTCCGCGAACGCAAGAGGCAAGGTGCAGGTTGCGCCTCTTGGCGCGGTGTTCGAGCCGCATGAGGCTGCCGCGCGCGCGGAGACGCCGCTGCGTCTTCTGTTTGTGGGACGCATGATCGCCTACAAGGGCGTCGACATCCTCGCCGATGCGCTGGCGCGCCTGATGCCTCGCGATGATTGGCGCCTGACGATTGCGGGAACGGGTCCCGCGCTCGATGCGGTCACGGCGCGGCGCTTCGAGCTTGCCCAGGTCGAGCGGGTAAAGCGTGAATGGCTGAGCGAGGCGGAACTGGAGGCGCTCATCGCAGGGTGCGACATCCTGCTCGCGCCGTACCGCTCGGCGACGCAGTCGGGCGTCGTGGCGCAGGCGCTGGCTTACGGAAAGCCGTGTGTGGTGACGCCCGTCGGCGGGCTTGGCGAGCAGATCGGGGAAAGCGTCGGCGGTTGGGTGGCCGAGAAAGCGGAGGCGGACGCCTTCGCCGCGGCGGTGGAGCAGGCGCTCGGTTCCACGCAAGACGTGGCGGCCAAGGGCCAAGGCGCTCTAGCGCTCGCGCGCGCGGCTTGGCAACACGATTATTGGCGTTGGCTGGAAGAAATGTGAGCCGGGCGCCGCGCGGGGTTGCGGTTGCGTGCGCGCCGGAAATCGAGCTTCATTCTAAATCTCCCCAACACCCAAGAGCCGGAGGCTCCGCGAGCGCCTCGCAATCCGCCCTCGTTACCCGCCTTTGCCGTTCAGTCAAGCGCCGCCGGACGAGGCGTGGCAGGATCGAAACGCCTTCATTTTTCCCAAGGAAAGCAGCGGGATCGGCGCCTCCGCGCGCGCGCGTCGCCTCACCGGCCCGGAACTGCGGCGGCGGCGAACTCGGCAAGCGCTGTGTTTCGTCGTGCAACGCCGCGGCCAGCCGCCACCAGCGCGGCCACCGTCTCCGGCGGCAGCGAGACGTCGGTCGCCGTGTCGAACAGCGCATCGTATTCAACCGCCTCCATATCGCGGAACGTGAGCACGTCCATCGCAACGCTGATGTCCTCGCAGCGCCAGTTCGCGCGCCGGACATCCGCGGGCAAGCGGCAGCGATAGTCGCGCAGCTCGCGCTCGAACGCCTGCAGGTCCGCGCGCCACACATCGATCATGGCGCGCTTGGAGACTTCTGTGGCCACATCTAGCGGGGCGTACATCATTTCATAAGCGCCGATCGCGTCCGTGCCTTCGCGCTGGAAGGTGCGTGGGCGGACGTATTCGGCGTTCACCACCAGCAACAATACGCGACGCGCCTGAACGGCTTCCGCGTGCGTCAGCGGGGCAGGCGGCCCGTCCGCGGCGCGCATGAGCTGCAAGGTGAGCAGGCCGAAATTGTCGGCGACGCCGCCGTCTGTGAGATGCACGTAATGCTGTCCGGCGCGTGTGTCGCCGCGATAGTTTTGAAATGCACGCGCTGCCTGGCGGACATTCTCGAATTCCGCGCGGTCCGCCAGCACCCGCGAGGTCCATGCCGGCGGCCCGTCGCAGCGCGGGGCGTAACTCTCAACCAGCACGGGGCGGAACATCACGGGCGCCGCCATGGACGCAGCCACGGCGTCGGCGACGCGGACATCCGTCAAATTGGCGCACACGCCGTCGAAGAAGAATGGGGTGAAGGCGAACGGCGTCGAGTTGTAGAGATCGGTTGCGTTGATGATGACGCGGGGCCCGGCGCCCAAAGCACTCATGCGCGCGCCCTCATAGACGTGCGTATCCAGCCAATCGGCGAGCTGCGCCGGACCGTTCATGCCGCCGCGCATCATGCTGGCCCAGGACGCGGGCGAGCGGCCGCGCCGCACCCGCCATTGCTGTGCAAGATAGGCGTCGCCGAACGTATCGAGTCCGGCGTCGCCATGTTGCGCGTAATACGCCGCCAGCACTGAACCGCCCGAGACTGACGTGATCAGCGCGATATGTTCTGTAAGGGGGCGCCCGTCACCGCCGGGCGTGTCGCGCAGCGCTTGCAGAACGCCGAGGTGAAACGACGCTGCGCGCGCGCCGCCGCCCGAAAGCGCCAGGACGATAAGGTCGTCGCCCACAGGCGCGCGCCAGCGCACATCCGCCTGCAGGCCGCCCAACGGGCCGTTGATCGGCGCGGCTGTCGCGCACGCCGTTAGCGCCAGCGCCAAACCAAGAAGGAGCCCCCGCATGCGCGGCACTTCCGCACGCCCCGCCCCGGCTGACAATGCCAAAAGCGCTACGAGCGCGCCGCCACGCGCTCGGCTTCGCGCAGCGCGCGCAGGACGTTGCCGCCCGCGAGCCCCGCGATGTCCGCATCGCTCCAACCGCGCCGGATGAGTTCGACCAGGAGCACCGTGTAGCCGTCCACGCCGCCCATGCCTTCGGGCAAATACGTGACGCCGTCATAATCGCCGCCGAGGCCAACGTGTGCGCGTCCCGCGATGCGTCCGATGTGCTCGACGTGATCGGCCACATCTCCCGGCGTCACGCGCGGCGGCGGATTGGCGGCGACCCAAGCCTCGAGCGCGGCCTTCGCCGCGTCCGGATCGCCGGGAAAGAGCGCCTTCTGACGGGCTTCCTCGCCGCTGCGCTGCGCACTCCATTGGCGCATCGTCTCGGAAACGAACGGCGCGTTGAAGTTCACCATCACGACGCCGCCATTGCGCCGCACCAGCCGCAGCACGTCGTCCGGCACGTTGCGCGGGTGCTGCGTGATGGCGAATGCCGAGGAATGGGAGAAGATCACGGGCGCCTGGCTCACGCGCAGCGCGTCCTGCATCGCTTCAGCGGAGACGTGGCTGAGATCGACCAGCATGCCGACGCGGTTCATTTCACGCACGACCTGTTCGCCGAACTCGGTGAGCCCGCCATGACGCGGCGCATCGGTGGCGCTATCGACCCAATCGATCGTCGTCGAATGCGTGAGCGTCATGTAGAGCACGCCGGACGCGCGGAATTCGCGCAGCAGCGCCAGGTTGTTGTTGATCGCTTCGCCGCCCTCCATGCCGAACATCGATGCGATGCGGCCTGCGCGGCGGATGCGCACGATATCGTCTGCGGTGTCCGCATACTCGAACACGCGCGGATAGCGCGCGATGATGCGGCGGGTGAGATCGATCTGCTCATGCACCGCCTGGGTGGCTTCGAGGCCCTTCAGCGTGGCCGGCACATAAACCGACCAGAACTGACCCCCGACGCCGCCGCGGCGCAGACGCGCGATATCCGTGTGCAGCGGCGGCGTGAGCTGGCGCGTGTCGCTGTTCAGATCGACGGCGTCGAGATTGTTGGCGTGGCTGTCGCGGATTTCCCAGGGCAGGTCGTTGTGTCCATCGATCAGGGGCGTGCGGCGCAGGATGCGCTCCACGCGCGCGCGTTCCTGCGCGGTGGGCGCTTGCGCCAGCGCCAGCGTCGGCGCGAGCGTAAGAACGAAGGCGGCGAGCGCTGCGGCAAGTCTGACCATGAGAAGTCCCATCCCCGTGTCGTGCCGGGGATGGGTGCTTCATTTGCGCCGCGAGATCAACACCGGAGCGATGAGGCTAGGGCACGACCCAGGTGTGCGAGCCGGTATTGTTGCCTTCGTTGGTTTCCGCGTTGGTGTTGCTCGCGTCCGCAGCGAAGTCGAACTGATAGGAGCCCGACGGCCAGACGATGTCGTCCCAGAACGTCAGTGTGTGGTTGTACACATGGCCCGGCTGGATCGCGGGCACCTGCACCACGAGCATGTTGGGGAATGCGCCGTCTTCGTACGGCGCGATCAAGCGGTCCGGCACGTCGACACAGCCGCCTTCTTCGCCCGGCAGGTGGCAGTTGACGGTGATCACCGAAGGCGCGGAAGCGGCGCTGCCGACATTGCGCACGGACACGACGCCGTGCTCGATGCGCGAGGGGATCGGCACAAGATCGGGCGCGCGCGCAGTGAGCCGGCCGCTGGCGGCTGGACCAACACTCGTCGGCGGCCTTGCGGTGACTGTCTGCGCCTGCGCGGCGCCGAGCGCGGAAAAAGTGAGAGCCGCGGCCGCGAGGCCGGCAAGCAGTGAACGCGTCATGGAGCCTCTCCTCTGAGACACCCGCCATCTCAACGCTAGGCGCGCGACTATGAACCCCGACTGACGCGAGTCACGCTGAAACGTTCATTTCACTTTCAGAGAGCGTAGGCCTTCGCCATCTCGGGCTCTTTCGCCGCCACGAGGCGCGCCAGGTCGACAATCACCTTCGCCTGCTTCCAGGTTGCGTCGTCCAGCATCTTGCCGTCAACCAGCGCCACGCCGGTCCCATCCGGCATCGCATCCAGCATGCGCTTGGCGAGTTTCACGTCTTCGACATCCGGCGTGAACACCCGCCGGGCAATGGCAATCTGCGATGGATGCAGCGTCCAGGCGCCCACACAGCCCATCAGGTACGCATTGCGGAATTGCTGTTCGCACGCAGCTTCATCGGCAAAATCGCCGAACGGCCCGTACATCGGCTTGACGCCATGCATCACGCACGCATCCACCATGCGCGCAAACGTGTAGTGCCAGAGATCCTGCTGCGCCGCTTCGCGAGGCTGGCCGTCGACGGGATCGCCGATCACCTTGTAGCCAGGATGCCCGCCGCCAACGCGCGTCGTCTTCATCTTGCGCGACGCGGCGAGATCGGCGGGGCCGAGGCAAATGCCATGCATGCGCGGGCTGGCGCCAGCAATCGCTTCCACGTTCGCCACGCCTTGGGCCGTTTCGAGGATCGCGTGCAACAGGATCGGGCGTTTGATCTGATGCTTCGCCTCCAGCAGCGCCAGCAACTGATCCATGTAGTGGATGTCCCACGGCCCCTCGACCTTCGGCACCATGATGACATCGAGCTGATTGCCGATCGCGGCGACGAGTTGGGTGACATCGTCCAGATGCCAAGGCGAGTTCAGCGCGTTCACGCGCGCCCAATAGCCAACGCCTGCCTTCGCGAAGTCGAAACCGTGGCCCATCTCGATTGCGCCGGCCCGCGCCGCTTCCTTCGCGTCGGCAGGAATGGCGTCTTCCAGGTTGGCGAGGATGACATCCACTTGCTGCGCCATGTCGCCGACCCGCCCGCGGAGCTTCTCGTTGTGCCCCGGCACGAAGTGGATCATGCGCTCGAGCCGCACGGGCAGTTCGCGCAGCGGGGCAGGGGCGCCGCTCGCCAGGGGCGCGAAGAAATGGCGGGGAGGCTTGGTCACTGCGGGGTTGATCCTGTTCTGTTCGCGCCCGCAGCATGATCTGCGCCGCCCGCCGGCGCAATCGGGCTATCCGGGCTGGCGCTTTACCTTGAAGCAAGGGACTTGGCGGGTAATACGTCCCGCTTTGCGGGGGCCAGAGGCAGCGTTTGCGCACCTATCTCGATTTCGAAAAGTCGGTCGCCGAGATCGAGGCCAAGATCGAGGAGCTGGCTGCGCTGGCCGAAGCGTCGGGCGCTGACGCCATCTCCCAGGGCGTGGAGCTGTCGCGCCTCAAGACCAAGGCCGAAAACCAGCTCGCGCAAATCTATTCCAGGCTCGACCCCTGGCAGAAGACCCAGGTCGCGCGCCACCAGGACAGGCCGCGCTTTCGCGACTACGTCGCCGCGCTGGTCACCGACTTCATCGAACTGTCGGGCGACAGGACCTACGGCGAAGACGCCGCGATCCTCGGCGGCACGGGCAAGTTTCTCGGCCGGCCCGTGCTCGTACTCGGCCACGAGAAGGGCCGCACGACGCAGGAGCGCCTCAAGCACAATTTCGGCATGGC
>JAEWNX010000451.1 GCA_023461135.1 Pseudomonadota bacterium | reverse complement strand
GCGCGATGACCGGGCGCTGCGTTCGGCTCCGCTCCGGCGGCAGCCACGCCAACATCTGCTCGGGCGATGTGCGGTCCGCCTCTGCGAACATGACGTCGAATACGATCGCCGCGGCGCCGGCCGCGCCGAGTTCGTCGGTGAGCTGGGACATGGTCGAGCGCGGCCATGGCCATTGGCCAAGGCGCTGCAAGGCGTCTTCGTCGATGGCGACCACGCGGACCGGAGACTCGGTCCATTGCGGCGCGGGCGCCAGACGCTGGTAAGAATCGAAGGCGAACGCGCGCAAGGATTGCAGCAGCGCCGGCTGGGCAAAGAAGATGGCGCTGGCGAGCAGCAGAAAGCCGGCGACAAACAGCCAATAGAGCTTCGGCGCCTTCCAGCCCGCCACACGCCGCCCAATGTCCTGAATAAACTGCCTCACGCCCGCTCCCTGGGGAGGCAGTTTACCGGGCGCGCAGCCAGATGCGAGGGCAAGAACGAGACGGCGGTCCGGGTTGGGACCATCGAGCCATTCTGGACTGGCGGCGGGCGCGTGAAGCCACGACCTCTACCGCTTGGACGCGACTATCGGCCGGCGCGCCTGCGTCGTCTTGGCGCGGCGTGTGTTGATATGCGTCAAACGCTTGCGGATGAGGCGCGCGCACAGTGGCCTTGCCCACAACGTGGAGTCTTGGCCGCCCTACGCATCAGGACATGAACCCCGTCCAGAAATGCCCCACATAGGGCGGCCAGGGCTCCGTTGGATAGCGGAGCTCTCCCATGCCCGGACTTGCCGACCGCATCGTCGCCTTGATGAAAGAACTCCGGCCGCTCGCATCGCGCGTCGCGTCCGACCGGTGTGAGCGGGATTACATCGTCCACATGATGGTGCTGCGGGCTTTGTCGGACGATCCGACACTTACTCATCAGGAGCTGCCGGTGCAGCACGCCGAATTGCGTCCAAACTAAACGGACTGACGTCGGGTCCGTCACCCGGCGGTTCGCTGACGAAGCAACAGAGGCGCGTACACGGCGACAAAGACGGCGAAGGCGCCGCTCCACAAGGCTGCGGCCAGCACCAGCAATGAGGTGTAGTGCTCAAGAAAGAAGGGCGAGAGCGTGCGCACCGCGGCGGCGCCGTTCACGAGAAGATAGATCGAGGTCACGCTTGGCGATGCCGTAAGCGGCTGGCCGGTATGTCCCAGACTAGCGCGCGTCATCACCGCGAGCGTCATCACGCCGAAGGCGCCTGCGGTCAGCGCATGGATGCCGGTTGGCGCCGGGACGAGTGTAGGCGTCACGACGGCGAGACCGAGCAGCGCAAATCCGAGCGCTAGCCAAAAATAACCGGCGTGCAGAACGAAGACGAGCGCTTCGGCGCTCGTCTTCCAGCCGCGCCAGCGAGTGAGGCGAACAAAGTTCAGGACTCCGGCAGTCGCCAACGATAGTCCAGAAAGCAGCGAAAGCGGCGCGACAATCCACGCAAGCAAGGCGAGCGCAGTGATGACGAGAGCCGCCAAGTCAAAATGGCCCGCCGGCGCTGGCTCGGGCTGCATCTTCCGCTTGGCCATCCAGTTGCGCGTGAAACTCGGCACGATGCGCCCGCCGATGAGCGTCACCAGCATTGCGACGACACCGATGGCGATCCGCTCTCCAAGCAATGCGATGCCGGCATCGACGGCAGCAAGATGTGTGAGCACGTTGGCGCAGCCCAGGAGCGCCACGAGGATGCTCACCGGAATGTTGCGCTTGTTCTTACCCGCAAACACCTCGCGCGCGACGATGGCCGCGAGTGTGAACAGGAACGCGCTGTCAACGATCGCGGCGGCCGCGCCGAACTCGCTCTGAAACAACATCGCCAAGCGGCCAGCGGCCCAGAGCGCGAAAAGCGCCGCCAGCGGAGCGCCGGCGACGGGGAGGCGGCCGGTCCAGTTGGGAACGGCCGTAAGCAAAAACCCCGCAATCACGCCGCCGAGGTAGCCGAACAGCATCTCGTGGGCGTGCCAACTGCGTGTGAACTGTTCGATGGGCAATAGCCCGGCATAAGCGGCGATCCAGATTGGGATCGACAGGGCGGCCCATAAACCGGCGAAAAGAAAGAATGGCCGAAAGCCCATGCTGAATACGGCGGGACCGCGATAGGCGCGGTAACGCTCTGCGGTAGTGGTCATCGATTGAACCTACTTTCAGATTGCGCGCGAATGATTGGTCGGCGCATCGGCTGCGTAGGCGTCGAACGCGTGCGCAATCAAGCGGGTGAAGGCGCGCGAGCGCTCCGGGATGACAATGTGGTCGCCGTCCAGTTGAACGAGCCCGTCGGACGCCATCGGGGTCAGCGCCTCTAGCTCATTGGTGAAGATTCTGCGCCCGCCGTAGAGGGACAAATCGACTTCGAATGCGCACATGAGTTGCTCGATGATTGCAGCACGGCGCGTATCGTCATCGGTCAGGGCGTGACCGCGCGCTGTAGGCAACTGACCCGCCTCGATGGCGCGCCGCCAGGCGCCCACTCCAACTTGGCTCTGCACGTAGCCTTGCGGAAATGTGGAGATGGCGGAGGGGCCCAGGCCGATGATGGCGTCCGGCGTCGCGGGGACATATCCCTGGAAATTGCGCCGGATGGCGCCCGCGTCAGCGGCGCGTGCGAGAGGATCGCCGGGCAACGCGTAGTGGTCTATCCCTACCGGAAAATACCCAAGCGCCGCGAGCGCCACGCGCGCCGCCTCAGCCTGATCAAAACGCACATCAGCGCCCGGCAGGCTCGCATCGCTGATAACGCGTTGCCGGCGTTTGAACCATGGCACGTGCGCATAACCGAACAGCGCGATGCGGCTTGGCTTCAGTCCCGCGGCGAGACGGATGGTGTGCAGCAGGTCATCTATGGTCTGGTGCGGCAGCCCGTACATCAGGTCAAAGTTGATTTGGTCTATGCCCGCCTGGCGAAGGAGAGTCGTGGCGCTCGCAACCTGCTCATAGGGCTGCACGCGGCCGATGGCCTGTTGGACGTGCTGAGCGAACGTCTGCACGCCCAGCGATGCACGCGTCACGCGCGCGCTCGCATATGCCTTTGCCTGCTCAGGCGTAAGGTAGCGTGGATCGATCTCGACGCTGTGCGCGGCATCGTCGTCAACGTCGAACCAGAACATGATGTACTGGTGCAGGCGCTTGAACTCCTCCGGCGGAAGAATGTTCGGCGTGCCGCCGCCCCAATGCAATTCGCTGACGCGCGTTGAGCCGCTAAGCGCTGCAACGAGGTCGATCTCCTGCATCAGCGTGTCGGCGAAGTCCGCCGTGTCGCCGGCATGCGCGGCGTTGGTGTTGCATCCGCAATACCAGCAAATTCGCTTGCAGTAGGGAACGTGAACGTAGAGCGCGAGCCGCGCGCTTGGGGAGAGTGAAGCCAGCCATTCCGTCGAGTGCGTCGCGTCAACGTCACTACTGAAGTGCGGCGCCGTGGGATAACTAGTGTAGCGCGGCGCGGGCCGTTCCGCGTATTTGAGCAGATGCCGATCCATGGCCAGGATGATCCGCGCGGCGCAGCCAAGTGCGATTGACGTGCATCAACCAAGCGATGCGGCGCAATCGCGCACGCAACGCGTCCGCCATTTGACAAAAATCAAGCGCGTGGCTGCAACGCTGCGTTATTAGCGGTCGAGTCGCTCAGCGCTCTTCGCTTCAAGCTGAAGTGAAACAGCATCGCTGCGAGGTGAAGTGTTCCAGGCTGGAGGGGATTCTCGCGCGATGAGTTCGCAAACAGGACGCGAGCCAGTTTGCGATTGCCCCCTAGCGTTCGATTTCCTAATCCTTCTTGCGCCGCGCGGAGCGGCGCCCGTGCGAGGTAAGAGATGAGTCACCTGCTTGACCGTTTGACATTCTTTGCACGTGAAAAGCAGGAGTTCTCAGACGGCCACGGGTACATGACGGCGGAAGACCGCTCGTGGGAGGACGCCTATCGCAAGCGCTGGGCGGCGGACAAAATCGTACGTTCGACGCATGGCGTGAACTGCACGGGCTCTTGCTCCTGGAAGATCTACGTGAAGGGAGGCATCGTCGCTTGGGAAACGCAGCAGACGGACTATCCCCGCACGCGTCCCGATCTGCCGAACCACGAGCCGCGCGGTTGTCCGCGCGGCGCCAGCTATTCCTGGTATCTGTATTCGGGCGCACGGCTGAAATATCCGCTGGTGCGTGGGCGCTTGCTGCGCCACTGGCGCGAAGCGCGCGCGACGATGACCCCCGTCGCGGCTTGGAGGAGCATCGTCGAAACCGCCGATAAACGGGCGGATTGGGTGAGCCGTCGTGGCCGTGGCGGCTTTGTGCGCGCCGGCTGGGACGAAGTGAACGAGATCATCGCCGCGGCCAACGCTTACACGATTAAGAAATACGGTCCGGACCGCGTCGCTGGCTTCTCACCGATCCCAGCGATGTCGATGATCTCGTACGCTGCGGGCAGCCGCTATCTCTCCTTGATCGGCGGCGTCCCGCTCAGCTTCTACGATTGGTATTGCGACTTGCCGCCGTCCTCGCCGCAAACCTGGGGCGAACAAACGGACGTCCCGGAATCTGCGGATTGGTACAATTCCGGCTTCCTGATCGTCTGGGGCTCCAACATTCCGATGACGCGCTCGCCGGACGCGCACTTTTACACCGAAGTGCGATATCGCGGTGCGCGCAGTGTGGTGGTCGCGCCTGACTTCAACGAGGCGGCCAAGTTTGCCGATCTGTGGATGCATCCCAAGCAGGGCACCGACGCTGCTCTCGCGCTCTCGATGGGCCACGTCATCATGCGTGAGTTCCACCTGGAGCGGCAGACGCCGTACTTCAACGACTATCTCCGCAAGTATTCCGACATGCCGCTGCTGGTGCGACTCTATCCACGCAACGGGCGCTATGTCGCCGATCGCATGGTTCGGGCCGCCGATTTCGCCGACTCGCTCGGTGAGACGAACAAGCCGGACTGGAAAACGGTTGGCATCGACGAGATCAGCGGCGATGCGGTCAGCCCGCTCGGCTCATCTGGTTATCGCTGGGGCGAGAAGGGTAAATGGAATCTGGAGGAGCGCGACGGCAAGGGACGCGACATCAAGCTGCGTCTCACGCTCGCCGATGCGCACGACGAAATCGTGCCGGTGGACTTTCCGTATTTCGGCGGCGAGGCGCCGGATACGTTCACGGCCACCGATCACCCCGACACGCTGACGCGCAACGTGCCGGTCAGGCGCATGAAGTTCAACGATGGGGAGGGCCTCGTCGCGACAGTGTTCGATCTGTTCGCCGCCAATTACGGCCTCGACCGCGGCTTCGGCGGCGAGAACGTCGCGAAGTCATACGACGAAGACGTGCCGTTCACGCCGGCTTGGGGTGAGAAAGTCACGGGCGTGAAGCGCGACGCCATCATCTCAGTCGCACGTCAGTTTGCCGAGAATGCGGAGAAGACCAAAGGCCGCTCGATGGTGATCGTCGGCGCGGGGCTCAACCATTGGTACCACATGGACATGAGCTACCGCGGCATCATCAACATGCTGGTGCTCTGCGGTTGCGTGGGCCAGTCCGGCGGCGGATGGGCGCACTATGTGGGTCAAGAAAAGCTGCGGCCGCAAACCGGATGGCTGCCGCTTGCATTCGCGCTCGACTGGGTGCGCCCGCCGCGTCAGCAGAACGCGACGTCCTTCTGGTATGCGCATACAGATCAGTGGCGCTACGATACGCTCAATATGCGCCACATGCTGGCGGCGACCGAAGATGGCACGAGCTGGCCGGAGAGCCCAATCGACTACAACGTCCGCGCCGAGCGCATGGGTTGGTTGCCGTCTACGCCGGCGTTGGAACAGAACACGCTCGACCTAGGCAATCAGCTTAAGGCCTCCGGCGAAGATCCAGGAGCTTGGACCGCGAATGCGCTGAAGTCCGGCGCGGTGAAAATGTCGTGCGAGGATCCGGACAATCCCGTGAACTGGCCGCGCAACCTGTTCTTCTGGCGCTCCAACGTGCTGGGCGCGAGCGGCAAGGGGCACGAATACTTCCTAAAGCATCTGGTTGGCTCGCTGCACGGTGTTATTGGCGAAGATATTTCGATTACCGGCGTCGTGCCTAAGCCGAACGAGGTAAAGTGGCATGAGGAGGCGCCGGCCGGAAAGATGGACCTGATGGTCACCATCGATTTCCGCCTGTCCACAACGGCGCTTTATGCGGACATCGTGCTTGCCTCATCGACCTGGTACGAAAAGCACGACCTCAACACGACAGACATGCATCCATTCATTCACCCGCTCACGGCTGCAGTGGACCCGCTTTGGGACAGCAAGACGGATTGGGACATCTTCCGTTCGATCGCAAAGAAGTTCTCGGAAGTTGCGCCCGAAGTGCTCGGAGTCGAGCATGATCTGGTGCTGACCCCGATCCAGCACGACAGCGCGGACGAACTGGCGCAGCCTTACGCGGCGCTCGATTGGAAAAAAGGCCAGTGTGAGCCAATTCCGGGCGTGACGATGCCGCGCGTGACGTTGGTGGAGCGCGACTATCCGGCAGTCTACGCCCGCTTCACTTCGCTGGGTCCGCTGTTGGAAGCCAAAGGCAACGGCAGCAAAGGCATCCTCTGGGAGACCAAGAAGGAAGTCGAAGAGCTGCGCCATCTGAACGGCGTGCACACCGAAGGCCCAGGCAAGGGTCAGCCGCGGGTCGTCAGCGACATCGAAGCCTGCGAAGCCATTCTGATGCTGGCGCCCGAGACAAATGGCGAAGTCGCAGTGCGCGCGTGGCAGGCGCTGGGGCAGACCACAGGGCGCGATCACATCCATCTCGCCGAAGGCAAGGAAGACGAGAAAATTCGCTTCCGCGACGTTGTCGCCCAGCCGCGCAAGATCATCTCTTCGCCGACATGGTCCGGCATCGAATCGGAAACAGTTTGCTACAATGCCGGCTGGACTAATGTGAACGAGCTCATCCCCTGGCGCACGCTGAGCGGACGCC
>JAEWNX010000450.1 GCA_023461135.1 Pseudomonadota bacterium | reverse complement strand
GTCAGGACCGGGCTTCGCCAAGGATGTCGCCCGCGGTTTGCCGACGGCCACGACGGTCGCCAGCACGGACGAGGCCCTTGCCCAGCGCATCGTCGCGACGATCGGCCTGCCAACCTTCCGTCCCTATGTGGCCGACGATCTGACCGGCGCGGAGATCGGCGGGGCGGTGAAGAACGTGATCGCCGTCGCCTGCGGTGTCGCGGAAGGACGCAAGCTCGGGGACGGCGCGCGCGCGGCGCTGATCACGCGCGGCTTTGCCGAACTCACGCGGCTGGGATTGGCGATGGGCGCCAAGGCGGAAACATTGTCCGGCCTTTGCGGGCTTGGCGACCTCGTGCTGACGTGTTGTTCGATGACGTCGCGCAACACCTCTCTGGGCGCGGCGCTCGGCGAGGGACGTGCGCTGAAGGACGTGTTGGCAGAACGGCGCTCGGTCGCTGAAGGCGCCGAAAGCGCGCCAGCGGTCGTCGCGCTGGCGCAGAAGCACGGCGTGGAAATGCCGATCTGCAGCGCGGTGGATGACATCATCGCCGAGCGCACGAGCATCGACGAAGCCATTTTCGCATTGCTCGCACGGCCATTCCGCGCGGAGCGCGCGTGACGCCGCTTTCCGTGCCACGCGCTGTCTCGCTGGCGCGCCTCCAGGATGTGCCAGATGCGGGCGCGATCATTGTTTACGCCGGCGAGGGCGACGCTCGCGTGTCACTCATTTTGACACGCCGCGGCGATGCAATCTCCTGTTTCCGCAATCGGTGCGCGCACGCGAATTATCCATTGCAGCGCGCGGATGGCCGCATCGTCGTGCAGGAAGCGCGCTATCTGGTCTGCGCGGCGCATGGCGCGAGTTACAGGCTCGAGGACGGCGCGTGCGCCGGGGGTCCCTGCAATGGCGACGGATTGGAGCCCATCGCCATTGTCGTGCGCGAGGGCCTCGTCCTTACCGCCTAGGCCGGTTCAGTATCGTCGCGGCGGCGGCGCATCATCACGAAGCCGACGATCGCCAATAGGATCACGCCAATCGCCACCCACGGAAACCACCCCGCCAACCCGCCGAACGCCGTCTGTCCGCCCGTTTGCGAGGACGCGGGGTCCGCCGCCGCTTGCGGTTGCGCGCTTGGCACGCCGGTCACGAGCCCCGGCACCGAGTAGGAGGAGACCCTATCCGTCGCGGGCTGAAAATCCGCGTGCCTCGCGCCCTCCCGGAATGACAGCATGCCGCGCAAATCGGCTGCCGCCGCCGTGATCTCATCCAGTTGGTCGGCGCTGCCGATCGAACTGAGGCACGCTACGCCGTTTCGTCCCAGCACCTTTTGCTCATAGCGCAGATCCTTGCCGCCGGCGCCGGGTGCGCCCGCGCGTTCGGCCCAGACAAGCGTCGGCGCGCTCGCATCGAACGCGGGCTGCGCGATGAAGCCTTCGAACGCCCGGTTCTGCTGCGTACGCGCGTCGCGGACGCTCACTTCGAAATTCGCGTCGCTAAGACCGGCGGCCGTTTCCGGCTGCACGTAGCCGATCGCGTCGTAGCTGATCACGGTCGCCCATGTGCCGGCCTGGCGGATGTCGTCGCCTGCGCGCGCCAGCAATCCAAACACGGCGCCGTCCGGCGCGGAGGCGTTGTTGCGCTGCATGAACGCAAGCGCTTGCTCGGCCGAGTAGAAGCGATAGCCGTCCGGTACGTTGAGCGTCAGGTCATCGTTCAGGGGAACGATGCCGCTTCGTCCTTCCGGCGCCGCCGACGTATCGGTGGCCGGCGCGGCGCGCACGGGCGGCGCAGCGCGATCCGGCCCCGCATCGCCGCGGCCATCGGCGTACGCAGGCGTCGCGATGAACAGAGTGAGCGCTGCAAGCCAGGCGCGTGCGAAATTCTTGCGCATCGAAATCTCCCTCACCTCCGGCGAAACCGGCGCGTCCCAAACGATTCGTTAGCGGTGTTTGGCCCGTTTGTCGCGCGTCAGGCGGCGCAGGCGGCGCGCAACTCGGCGGCGGCCGCAGCCATGGCGGCGCTGACTGCCTCACGCCAATCTTCCATTGTCTTCGCGGCTTGAGCGGCGGGGGGATACGTCACGCCGCGGGAGGAATTCACAACGCCGCCTTCGCGCCCCTTCGCATTTGTAACGAAGCCCGCGACCGCATCGGCGGCGCTCGCGCCTTGCGCGCCATACCCCGGCACCAGGAACAGGGCGTCCGGCAGTATGCGGCGCAGCGTTCGCGCTTCGTCGGGATAGGTCGCGCCCGCCACGGCCATCAGCCCCGACCAGCCGCTCGCGCCGCGTAATCTTGCGGTTTCCGGCGCGATCATATCCGCCGTGCGCCGCCACAGCGGAGCACCTTGGACTTGCAGGTCCTGAAGATCGCGTGCGCCAGGATTGGACGTGCGCACGAGCACGGCGACGCCTTTCTGGTCGCGTTCCGCCAGCGCGATAAAGGGGGCGAGGGAGTCCTTGCCGAGGTACGGGTTCACGGTCACGCAATCGGCGTCGAAGCCTGGTGCTGGCCCGAGGCACGCGCGCGCGTAGCCTTCGGCCGTCGTGCCGATGTCGCCGCGCTTGGCGTCGAGGATCACCACCATTCCAGTTGCGCGTGCTTCGGTGACGGCTTCCTTCGCGAGCCGCACGCCCTCCGGACCAAACGGCTCGAACAGGCCGAGCTGTGGCTTGAACACACCGGCATGCTGGGCGGCGACGCCGACGACGGCTTCGCAGAAACGCTCAATCGCGGCGATTTCCTCTCGCGCGTCGCCGAACAGGGCGGGGATGTTCTCGGGAAAAGGATCGAGGCCGACGCACAACGGCGTATCTTTGCGTCGTACGTTCTCGATGAGCCGGTCCGCGAAGACCGCGCTCATGATTGCGACGGGGCGTCGTCAGGCGCGACGCAGATCACCTGCGCGACGGCGAGGCTGCGCCTGAGATCGTCGGCTTGCTGGCCGTATTCTTCTGGGGACAAGCGCGGCGCCGGGCGCCCCTCCGCTTCCACCTGCTCGACGCGCAAAAGCCGCAGGATGGAAGAGGGCGCCGCGGTGTAGATGCGTCCCCGCCGCGAGGATTCCGCCACCGTGACACCAATGACTTGGCCATTGGCGGCCAGCGCGGGACCTCCGCTAATGCCGGCGAGCGAACCGCGCATGCCTGACGTACGGCCAAGCTCCGCCCATGCGAGCACCGGCTCTTCGATCTCATAGCGTCCGCGCGCCACGAGCGTCTCCCTGCCAATCAACCGCGAATAAGCTTCGCCTGGGCGGCCCTGCGGAAAGCCGACATGATAGGCTCGCTGACCCACCTGGAAGCGCCGTTCGGATGTGTCGATCGCCAGCGCGGCTGGCGCGCGCTCTGTCTTAAGGAGCGCCAGGTCGGCGAAGAGCGCGACCTTCACGTCCTCCACCGGCGTCGCTGCGCCACGCGAGACAATCAAGCCGACCCGGTCGCAAGCATCCACAACGTGCCGCGCGGTGAGCCACCAGCCGTTTTCGGAAATAGCGAAAGCGCTGCCGAGGCCTGACGAGACCGGGCCGACTTCCACCAGCACTTCAGGATCGTAGATCGAAGGCGGCGGCAAGAACGCGCCGGCCTCAGGCGTCTCCGGCAACGCTTCGGGCGCGTCGGCGCGCTGATCGATCCGGAACAGTACGAACACCACCGCCGCGATGACGATGACGTACAGTAGCCAATCCGGAATTAGGCGGATCACGTTCTCATCCCACGCGCATTAACGCCATATTGGGATCGGCGATGGCCCCCGCAATGATGACGGCCAATGCTATTTTGATGCTCATCAAAAATACGGCGGCGGCAACGTCGCCTTCGGCGATCCGCCGCGGCAGGCCACGCAGGAAGATGTCAGTGAAGCGGAAGGCGAGGATCTGAATTAGGAGCGTGACAACGCCCCAAATCACGACGTCCACCAGGCCAAGCGCATAGGTGAGGCAGGCGCCGAGCGGAATGCCGAGGCCGACAACGACGCCGCCGAACGCCAGCGCCGCGGACGGATTGCCGGCGCGGATCAGCGCCAGTTCCTTATGCGGCGTCAGGATCACATAGATGAAGAGAGACGCGATGAAGAGGCCAAGCGCCGCGCCGAGCTGAATGAGAAAATTGGGAAACCCCGCGACAAACGAGGAGATGGACGGCGCAAACTCCATGTCGGATACCCCCGCAGCCGCGGCGCGGCGTTGAACTGGCCTGCGCTAGCGGTTCCGGCGCTGGGGCGCAAGCTGAGCAGCGAAAGGGCAGCATATGAGCGAACGCAAAGCGGCGCTGGTTACGGGATCGACCAGCGGAATCGGCCTTGCGGTGGCGACGGCCTTCGCCAGGGCCGGCATGGACGTGACGCTGAACGGGTTTGGCGATGCTGCCGAAATCGAGCGCCAGCGCGCCGGCCTCGAGCGTGAGGCTGGCGTCAAAGTGCGGTTCGACGGCGCCGACCTGATGAGCGCAGACGCCGCGGCGGGGCTTGTGGACAGCGCGATCGGCGCGTTCGGCCGCCTTGACGTCCTTGTCAATAACGCCGGCATCCAGTTCGTCTCGCCCGTGGAGGATTTCCCGGTCGAGAAATGGAACGCGATCATCGCGCTCAACCTCTCTGCCGTCTTCCATACCATCCGCGCGGCGATGCGCCCGATGAAGGCGCGCAAGTACGGCCGCATCATCAACATCGCCTCAGCGCACGCGCATGTCGCCTCGCCGTTCAAGGGCGCCTACGTTGCCGCCAAGCATGGCGTGTTGGGCTTGACCAAGACGGTGGCGCTGGAAGGCGCCCAGTTCAACGTGCGCTGCAACGCGATCTCGCCCGGCTACGTGCATACGCAGCTAGTCGAAAACCAGATTCCTGACACGATGGCGGCGCGCAACATGACGCGCGAACAGGTGGTCAACGACGTCCTGCTCGCCGCGCAGCCGACCAAGCAGTTCGTCAAGGTCGAGGATGTGGCCGGCCTGGCGCTCTTCCTCACCACGCCCGCCGCCGACCAGATCAACGGCGCCGCCCTCAGCATAGACGGCGGCTGGACGGCGCAATGAAGCCGCTGCGCTAACGCTTCATTCACTGCGTCGGGCGGATTTTCTGCCTATGCGTAGCGCCGCCATTGCTCTGCTTATGTTGGCCGTCTCCAGTGCGCCCGCCTTCGCCGCGGGAGGCGCCAACACGGCCGCGCCCGAGCAGGCGCCCGCGAGCCGCCAGGAGCGTCTCACCAGCGCCGAATCGTTCCTGCCCATGCCAACGCTGTCCGCCGGCGTGCTGCAACGCCACGCCTCGCTGGGCACCATCGTTGTCGACATGGGCCTCGATATTCCGGACGGGGCGCTGCGCCGGCGCGCGCAACTCAACGGCCCGCGCATCCGCGATGCGCTGCGCACTGCGCTGGCGACCTACTCGTCGACGTACTACCGCGACCGCACTGCGCCCGATCCGGCGACACTTACGCGTCTTTTGCAACAATCAGTCGATAGGGTGCTGGGCGCTCAAGGCGCACGCGTGCTGCTGGTCAACATCATCTACCAGCGCCATCAGGGCTGAAGCGTCCCGCCCTGGCAGGCGATCGGCATAAAGATGGCCACAGGGCTCCAGCGCACCGGTTGACGGTAAATCTCCGGCGGCTGCTCGCGATGCACGACCGTATCGTTGTCGCCCATAATCTGACGCTCGATGATCGCGAACGTGCCTTCGTTGCACTTCAGGCGATAAAGCATCCGCGTGCGCGTGTAGCGGATGTTCAGCTCCGACGTTTCGCTCTCCGCCTGAAACAATTGTGGCGCGCCGTGCGTCGTCTGCGTCCAGATGTTTGCGACGCTGCCGTCGACGCTGCGGGTGATCGTTTGCCGGTTGTAGTGGACGCTGCCATAGGGGCAGCGTTCTTTGGAAACTTCGCCGACATGAGGGCAATCGCGCTGCCGCGCGACTTCGATCCAATCCGGGCTCATGCGCGACACCGGCAGCACGACGCGGACCTGGGCCGACGGGTCGGCGGGGAGCGGAGCCGCAGGCGCCGCGGGCTGTTGATCGCCGCAGGCGGCGAGGGCCAGAACGCAGGCAGCGGTTAAAAAACGCAATGGTGCAATCATGACGTTCATGTTGGACGAAGCCCGCCGCCCGGCAAGTCACATCGCAGAGATGCCGCCGTCGACCTTGATTTCCGCGCCTGTCACGAAGCGGCTTTCGTCCGACAGGAGATAGAGCGCGGCCATCGCCACGTCTCTTGGCTCGCCGATGCGGCCCAGCGGGACTTGCCGCGCCAGCTTCGCCTCGGCTTCCTCCTTGCCGAACACGCCGCGGAGAGGGTCGAGGATCGGTGTGTCGATGAAGGTCGGATGGATCGAGTTCGAGCGCACGTCGATCTTCTTCTTCGCGCAGTGCAGGGCGATATTCTTGGACAACAGCCACACCGCCGCTTTCGAGGCGTTGTACGCAGGCGTGTTGTGGCTGGCGATCAGGCCGGCGATCGAGGAGATATTCACGATCGAAGCCGGCTGGTTTTGAGCCAGGTGCTTGATCGCGTGCTTGGCGCCCAGGAACACAGAATCGACGTTCACACTCATCACGCGGCGGAATTGCGCGAGCTCCATTTCCTCGACGCCGCCTTTGCCGCCGGCGATGCCCGCGTTGTTGACGAGTCCGGAGACGCCGCCCATCGCCCGGTTCGCCGCTTCGAGCGCCGCGATCCACTGGCCTTCGTCCGTCACGTCGAGTTCGAATGCGAACGCTGTGCCCGAACCCTGCGCTGCGTTGAGTTCGCTCGCGAGCTTCTCGACGCCGACGAAATTGATGTCGGCCAACGCCACTTTGCCGCCTTCGGCCGCGACAGCGCGCGCGATGGCGGCGCCCAGGCCCTGCGCTGCACCCGTCACGAACACCTTCTTGCCTGCGACGCGGCCGGTCATTGGCGCCTCCCGTTCCCGTCCGGAGACTGTGTGGCGCGTGGTCTCAAAGTGCAAGCTTGGTGCGCGTCAGGTTCGCTGCTGGCTTCACCGCGATCGCCGCCACTGGCGTCAGTGCGCGCTATTCTTTGGACGCCGCCTCGTCCATGAATTGAGCCAGCGCGACGTCCTTGTCGGTGACGCCGCCTGCATCGTGCGTCGCGAGCGTCACCTCGACGCGGTTGTAGACGTTGAGCCATTCCGGATGGTGGTCCGCCTTCTCCGCGTAGAGCGCGACGCGGCTCATGAAGCCGAAAGCGGCGTTGAAATCCTTGAAGCGGAATTCCTTGCAGATCGCGTCGCGCCCATCCGCAGCGCGCCAGCCTTCAAGACGCGCGATGGCCGCCGCCGCACCGATCTTCCCTGCCTT
>JAEWNX010000449.1 GCA_023461135.1 Pseudomonadota bacterium | reverse complement strand
GTCGTCGAGCGTCTTCACGCCCTTCTCGCCGAGCGACACGAGCATCGGGCCGGTGAGGCCCGGCACCTTGGCCAGTTCGTCCGCGACGCCCAGCTCCTTGCGCTTGGCTTCGAGTTCGGCGGCGAGTTTGTCCAGATAGTCGCGCGCACGAGCCTGAAGTTCGTCCGCGATTTCGTCGTTGAGGCCTTCGATCGAGGCGAGCTCGATCTGATCGACATAGGCGATTTCTTCGATTGACTCGAAGCCCTCGGACGCCAGGAGCTGAGCGAACATTTCATCCACTTCCAGCGCCTTGATGAAGAGTTCGCTGCGCGTGGCGAATTCCTTCTGCCGGCGTTCGGATTCTTCGGCTTCGGTGAGAATGTCGATCGACCATCCCGTGAGCTGCGAGGCAAGCCGCACGTTCTGGCCGCGGCGGCCGATAGCCAGCGAAAGCTGCGGCTCTGCAACCACCACTTCGACCCGCGCGTCTTCCGGATCGAGCACGACCTTGGAGACTTCCGCCGGCTGCAGCGCGTTGACGATGAAGGTCGCCGGGTCCGGCGACCACGGGATGATGTCGATCTTCTCACCCTGCAATTCACCGACAACCGCCTGCACGCGCGCACCGCGCATGCCAACGCAGGCGCCGACTGGATCGATCGAGCTGTCGTGCGAAAGCACCGCGATCTTCGCGCGCGAGCCTGGGTCGCGGGCCGCCGCCTTGATCTCGATCACGCCTTCATAAACTTCCGGCACTTCCTGCGCGAACAGGCGCGCCATGAACTCCGGCTTGGCGCGCGACAGGAAAATCTGCGGGCCCTTCGTCTCACGGCGCACGTCGTAGATGTACGCGCGCGTCCGGTCGCCAACGCGCAGATTCTCGCGCGGAATGCTCTCGGACTTGCGGATCACGCCTTCGGCCCGGCCGAGGTCGACGATCACGTTGTAGAACTCAACCCGCTTCACCACGCCATTGATGATCTCGCCAACGCGATCCTTGTATTCGCCATACTGGCGCTCACGCTCGGCTTCGCGCACTTCGTGATTGATCACCTGCTTGGCGGTCTGCGCCGCCACGCGGCCGAACTCGATCGGCGGCAGCCCTTCGACATATTCCTTGCCGACAACCGCATCCGGATCGGTTTTCTTGGCCACATCGAGCATGATGTCCGTCGATGGATTGAACGGCCGCGTTTCGGGATCGAGCATCGACTCGTCCACCACTGTCATCACGCGCGACAACTCCATCTCGCCGGTGCGCGGGTCGATGTTGGCGCGGATGTCGTGCTCGGCGCCGTAGCGCGAGCGGGCGGCCTTCTGCAGCGCGTGCTCCATCGCCTGGATCACGATCTCCTTCTCGATCGACTTCTCGCGCGCGACCGCGTCGGCGATCTGCAGGATTTCCAGCCGGTTTGCTGAAATGCCGGTGCTCATGACTAACTCTTCCCTTCAGCGTTCTGTTGGTCAGCGGCTTCCGCCGCCTTCGCTCGTCTCAAATCTTCTTCGATCAGCTTGTCGGTCAGCACGAGCCGCG
Source organism: Pseudomonadota bacterium (assembly GCA_023461135.1). Classification (GTDB taxonomy): domain Bacteria; phylum Pseudomonadota; class Alphaproteobacteria; order Caulobacterales; family Aquidulcibacteraceae; genus Vitreimonas. The sequence continues at coordinate 2,103 of JAEWNX010000449.1, read as the reverse complement.
CGTCCGACAACTGCGCGAAATTCAGCCGCGCTTCGCCGCCCTCGGCGGCCAGCACGATGACATTGCCTTCGACCGCCTTGATCTGGCCCTTCCAGCGCCGGCGCCCGTCGATCATCGCGGCGGTTTCGAGCTTGGCCTCGTGGCCGATGAAGCGATGGAAATCTTCCACGCTCATCAAGGGACGATCTATGCCGGGCGAGGAGATCTCCAAGTCGTATTCGCCGCCGGGGATCGGATCTTCGAGATCGAACACAGGCGAGAGCGCGCGCGACAGCCGCCCGCAATCGTCAATGCCCATCTGCCCGTCGGCGAGCCGCTCGGCCATGATCTGCAAACGCTTGCGGCGGTTCCCCGACACGCGCACGCGCACGATGCGGAAGCCGAGGTTCTTGGCCGTCGGCTCAATCAGCGCGATCACGCGCTCTTCCACTGGGTTGGTCGCGCGCAGAGGCGGCTCCCGGCTAAACAAAAAGCGGCGGCCCGGTAGGACCGCCGCTGAACCTCCATCGGAGGCATCAGCGATGTGTGGTTGTGGATATAGTCGGTTCACGCGCGCTTGTCAGCCCCCTTCATCTTGAGGAGCACGCCTCGTGCAAGCTCGGCCACCTCTTTGCGAAGCTTGTGTTCGGCGGCATCCGCATTCGCTCTCGCAAAATCAGTGCGCCAGCGCGGGTATCGCGCAGCAATCGCGAGGGCCACCGGCACCCACAGCAGCCACTCTGGCAGCGCTCCTAACACGCCGATCTCTTTCAGCATTGCAGTCGATCTCCGGCTGCGATCCGTAAAAGGACAATGGCGAGGCCCTCGCAGGTCTCAACGCACTCCCCGGCGCGGAATCGCCAGCTCGAATCATTTTCAGCGGAGATTTTCGGGTGCGGGGTTGAGCGCCAATTTGGCGGTTACCCACTACCGTTTTGCGGTATCGTGAGCCCGTCAAGTCGGCTAAGTCTTTGAAATTGTTGCGGGGGTTGATACGTCGCCCGCAGAGCGATCAACCGACGCCCTGAGCCTGCGAATTTGTGAGCTCAGCTGTAAACACGGACGGGGAAGGCCGCACCAATACGACGTGGCGTAGATAGCCCAAAGCCGCGCCGCCCAGCATGGCGCAAATCTCCAGAGCGGGCTGAATGTCACCCGAGAGATTGCCGCCCTTGGCCTGCTCGATTGACTTCAGCAAGCCGGCGAACATTGCCGCACAGATAAGGCCGGCCGCACCGCCGCCAAGCATGTCGAACAACGGCCGGGGCAGCTTGAACCAGTGAATGAGACCGATCGCCGGCGGCATGGTCAGCGCCGCCACGAACAGCGACACGAACGAAAAGAAAAAGCCGAGGAGCAGAGCGCCAATGATCCCAAGAGATAGGACGGAGGCGCCCATGCCGGGATCAACCGGCGCCGTCGCGCCTTGCGCCGCCATCACGATCATGACGACGCAAACGACCACCGCCGTCGCCATCGTCGCGCCGATCACCATCAACGCGCTGAAGAAGAGATTCTTGAGCAGGCCGAGCACGCCGTCCGCCTAGCGCGCCAGCGCTAAGACTTTGGCGGACGATCAGCCCTAATGAACGTTAGCCAAACCGGCGCGCAGTCGCCCAGGCGCTTGGTTTCGTACCGCGTCGTCACATGCCCCGCCCACGGCTTGTCATGAGCGCCCTGGACGGCGGCGAAGCGCGCATCGCCCGCGAACTGTTCCAGCGTCCACTCCGCATAGTTCGCCCAATCCGTCGCAAAGCGCACTTCCGCGCCAGGCTTCAGCGCACGCGCGAGTTCACTCAGAAACTCTCGCTGGATCAAACGCCGCTTGTGATGCCGCGCCTTCGGCCAAGGATCGGGAAACAGGATGTAGACAAGATCCAGCGACGCATCCGGCAATCGCACAATCACATCGCGCACATCTCCTTGATGCAGCCGCACATTCTGCACGCCGCTCTCTTCGATATGCCGCAGACACGAAGCCACGCCATTGAGAAACGGCTCAACGCCGATGAAGCGCGTGTCGGGATGCGCTGCGGCCTGCGCAACAAGGTGCTCCCCGCCGCCAAAGCCGATTTCCAAGACGAGCGGATGTGCGCGGTCGTCAACCTCCCCCCTCGTGGGGGA
>JAEWNX010000448.1 GCA_023461135.1 Pseudomonadota bacterium | reverse complement strand
ATTCTAACCCTTCGTCATGCCGGGGCGCGCGTTAGCGAGAACCGGGAACCCAGGGGCAAACACACGGTGCTCCGTCATCCCCTGGGTTCCGGGTTCAATGCTTCGCATTGCCCCGGAATGACGAAGTAAGTTGTGACGCGAAGCCTAATCCCAGTTCAGAATGATCTTGCCCGACTTGCCCGCGATCATCGTCTCAAAGCCCTTCTCGAACTCCTGATACGGCAGACGGTGCGTGATGATGGGTTTGAGGTCGAGGCCGGCCTGGATCATCGCGGTCATTTTGTACCAGGTCTCGAAGATTTCGCGGCCGTAGATTCCTTTGATCGTCAGCATGTTGAAGACGACTTTGTTCCAATCGATGTGCATCTCGCCGGAGGGGATTCCGAGCATGGAAATCTTCGCGCCGTGGGACATGTTGTCGATCATGTCCTTCAACGCGTTCGGCGCGCCGGACATTTCGAGGCCCACGTCGAAGCCCTCCTTCATGCCCAACTCTTTTTGCACGTCGCCCAGCGTTTCCTTTGAGACGTTCACGGTGCGCGTGGCGCCGAGCTTCTTGGCGAGGTCGAGGCGATAATCGTTGATGTCGGTGATGACGACGTGGCGCGCGCCGCAATGGCGTGCGATGGCGGCCGTCATGGCGCCGATTGGACCGGCGCCGGTGATGAGCACGTCCTCGCCCACCATGTCCCATTGCAGCGCGGTGTGGGTGGCGTTGCCATAAGGATCGAAGATGGCGGCGATGTCGAGATCGATGCCGTCGGCGTGGTGCCAGACGTTCGCGTTCGGGATGACGATGTATTCGGCGAAGGCGCCGGCGCGGTTGACGCCCACGCCTTGGGTGTAGGGGCAGAGGTGGCGCCGGCCGGCCATGCAGTTGCGGCAGCGGCCGCAGACGATGTGGCCCTCGCCCGAGACGATCATGCCGGGGGCGTAGTCGTTCACGTTCTCGCCGACCTCGACGATCTCGCCGACGAATTCGTGGCCCACCACCATGGGAACGGGGATGGTTTTCTGGGCCCACTCATCCCATTTGTAGATGTGCACGTCGGTGCCGCAGATCGCGGTGCGTTTGACGCGGATCTTCACATCGTTCGGGCCGCCTTTGGGCTCGGGCACATCTTCAAGCCACAGGCCAGGAGCGGCCTCACGTTTCACCAGCGCCTTCAAAACGGCCTCCTCAAGCGCATCGCGTGCGCCACGTGATGGAATTGAGGCAGATATAGCGTAGGAACACTCACCACAACATGCTCTCGGTACTTGAACTCTTCAGGATTGGCATCGGCCCCTCCAGTTCGCACACGCTGGGGCCGATCCGTATTGGCAAGCGCTTCCTGGAAGAGGTGCGCGCACAGGGCGCGTTCGAACGCGTGGCGAAAATTACCGCGGAGCTGCAGGGGTCGCTGGCGCTGACGGGCAAAGGCCACGCGACGCCGAAAGCTGTAGTCCTGGGGCTGTGCGGACTTGAACCCGAGACGCTCGATCCGGATGAGGCCGAGCGGGTTGAGGCGCGCGTCGGCGCTGAAAAACGGCTTGCGTTGCTGGGCGTGCGCGAGATCGCGTTCGATCCGGGGAAGGATATCGTCTTCGCGTACGGCGTGATGCCGAAGCTGCACCCGAACGGGATGAAGCTGAGCGCGTTCGATGCATCGGGCGCGCTCGTCCTGGAACAGACTTATTATTCGACGGGCGGCGGCTTCATCGCCACCGAGAAGCAATTGCGCACGCCTGCGCCTGAGGACCGTATCGCCACTGGTCGGACAGTGCCCTTCCCGTTCGCGTACGCGTCCGAATTGCTCGAGTATTGCGCCCGCGAAGGCAAGAGCATCGAGGACATCGTCTACGCCAACGAGGACGCGATGCGTCCGCGCGCGGAGACGGACGCGCGGCTAGATCGCGTCGCCTCGGTGATGGCGAGCTGCATCGAGCGCGGGCTGACACGCGAGGGCGTGTTGCCGGGCGCTCTCCAAGTCAATCGCCGCGCGCCGGCGATTTGGAAGAAGCTGCAGGCGTCGCCGCAGGCGAACGAAGCGGAACGCTTGTTCGATTGGCTCAACGTCTATGCGATGGCGGTGAACGAAGAGAACGCAGCGGGCGGCAAGGTGGTCACGGCGCCGACGAACGGCGCGGCCGGCATCTTGCCGGCGATCCTGCGGCACTATTGTTTCAGCAGCGAGAACCCGACGCGCGACACGCGGCGTTTTCTGCTGACCGCGGGCGGCATCGGGCTTCTCTACAAGCAGCGCGCCTCGATCTCCGGGGCGGAAATGGGCTGCCAGGGCGAAGTCGGCGTGGCGTGTTCGATGGCGGGGGCTGGGCTTGCCGCCGTGTGGGGCGGCAGTCCTCAACAATGCGCCAACGCCGCCGAGATCGGCATGGAGCACAATCTCGGCCTCACCTGCGATCCGGTCGGCGGCTTGGTGCAGATCCCGTGCATCGAGCGCAACGCCGTCGGCTCGGTGAAAGCCGTGAACGCGGCGCGGCTGGCGCTGCACTCGAACGCGCCGAGCAAGGTTTCGCTCGATCAGGTGATCGAGACGATGCGCCAGACGGGCTTGGATATGTCGTCCAAGTACAAGGAGACCAGCACGGGCGGGCTCGCCGTCAACGTTGTGGAATGCTGAGCTTCGCTGGGC
>JAEWNX010000447.1 GCA_023461135.1 Pseudomonadota bacterium | reverse complement strand
GTCAAGAACAAGGTCGCCCCGCCATTCAAGCAGGTGCAGTTCGACATCATCTACGGCGAAGGCGTCTCCAAGACGGGCGAGCTGATCGAACTCGGCGTGAAGGCCGGCGTGATCGATAAGTCCGGCGCCTGGTACGCGTACGGCTCGCAGAAGATCGGCCAAGGCAAGGAAGCAGCGCGCCGCTTCTTGAAAGAGCACGGGGCGGTGGCGCTCGAGATCGAAGACAAGATCCGCCAGAAGGCCGCGCCGATCGCGGACGCCATGTACTCGCCGCCGGAAGGCGACGAGGCCAAGGAAGCCGAAGAAGGCTGAGGCCAGCAAGTTTTCGCCGGCCGGTTCGGGGCGTGTAGCCGACCCGACCCCATGCCCTGGCCTCGCTCTGGGCCGGCCGGCGAATTACGCTAAGTCCGTTGGGCAGCGTTGGGAGAGCGCGATGGAGCCGCGCGTTTCACTGATCACGTTGGGCGTCGCCGATCTCGCACGCTCGCGTGCGTTCTATGAAAAGCTCGGGTTCAAGCCGTCGTCTATCGGCGGCGGCGAGGTGGTGTTCTTCCAGGCCGGCGCGTTGGCGCTGTGCCTGTTTCCGCGTGAGAGCTTGGCATGTGACGCGAAGGTATCCGCGGACGGAGCAGGATTCCGCGGTATCGCGCTCGCGCATAATGTGCGGGAGAAGCATGACGTCGAAGCGGTGATCGCTGAGGCGAAGGGCGCCGGCGCCGAGGTGGTGAAGCCCGCCGAGGATGCGCCGTGGGGCGGGCGGTCCGGTTATTTCGCCGATCCCGACGGGCACCTCTGGGAGGTTGCCTGGAATCCGCACTTCCCGCTGGCCGCGGACGGGGCGCTCTCGCTGCCGGCCTGACGGCGCGGAGAATGTGAGCGCCTTGGCGCTCGCGCCCGCACTCCCTATACCAAGCCCGAACCCTGATTTGGCTTGGTACGAATGCACAGCGTCAACGACATCCGCCGGCAATTCCTGGAATTTTTCCGCGCGCGCGGCCACGAGCTGCCGGGCTCGTCCTCGCTCGTGCCGCAGGATGACCCGACGCTGCTCTTCACCAACGCCGGCATGGTGCAGTTCAAGAACTATTTTACGGGCGCCGCCAAGCCCCCGTACCCGCGCGCCGCGACTTCGCAGAAATGCGTGCGCGCAGGCGGCAAACACAACGACCTCGACAATGTCGGCTACACCGCGCGGCATCTCACATTCTTCGAGATGCTCGGCAACTTCTCGTTTGGGGACTATTTCAAAGACGGCGCGATCGATGCGGCATGGACGCTGATCACCAAGGATTTCGGGTTGCCGAAGGATAAGCTGCTGGTCACCGTCTATCACGACGATGACGAAGCGGCGGGGCTTTGGAAGAAAATCGCGGGGCTTTCCGACGACAAGATCATTCGCATCGCGACGAGCGATAATTTCTGGTCGATGGGCGATACGGGGCCGTGCGGTCCGTGCTCGGAAATCTTCATCGACCGCGGCGATCACATCTGGGGCGGCCCACCGGGCTCGGCGGAGCAAGACGGCGACCGATTCCTGGAATTCTGGAATCTCGTCTTCATGCAGTTCGAGCAGTTCGCGGACGGGCGCCGCGAGAAGCTGCCGAAGCCCTCAATCGACACGGGCATGGGCCTCGAGCGCATGGCGTGCGTGATGCAGGGCGTGGAGTCGGTGTTCGACACCGATCTCTTTCGCACGCTGATCGCGAAATCCGAAGAGCTCACCAAGACAAAGGCGGAAGGCGATAAAGCGCCGAGCCACAATGTGATCGCGGATCACTTGCGCTCGTCGTGCTTCCTGATCGCGGATGGCGTATCCCCTTCGAACGAAGGGCGCGGCTACGTGCTGCGGCGGATCATGCGCCGCGGCATGCGTCATGCGCATATTCTCGGCGCCAAAGAGCCGCTGATGCATCGTCTCGCGCCGACTTTGATTGCGGAGATGGGCGAGGCCTATCCCGAACTGAAGCGCGCGCAGCCGGTGATCGTGGCGCAGCTGCATGAAGAGGAAGAACGCTTCCGGCGCACGCTGGCGAATGGCTTGCGTCTGCTTGATGAAGAGCTGGCGGGACTGAAGAAAGGGCAGAAGCTTTCGGGCCGCACGGCGTTCAAGCTGTACGATACGTTCGGCTTCCCGCTCGATCTCACCCAAGACATCCTGCGCGGACGCGAGCTCGAAGTGGATGTCCCCGAGTACGACAAGGCGATGGCAGAGCAGCGCGAGCAAGGCGCGGCGAGTTGGAAGGGCGCCGATGGCGGCGACAATCCGGCAATCTGGCACTCGATCCTGGAGCGCACGACGGGCAATGCGTTCCTCGGCTATGGCGCCGAGGTGGGCGAGGCGAAGCTGACGGGCATCGTGGCGAACGGCGAGGAGCAGCATGAGTTGCGCGAAGGCGCGACGGGCGCCCTCGTGTTCAGCGAGACGCCGTTTTACGCCGAGAGCGGTGGCCAGTCTGGCGATCGCGGCGTGATAAAATTCGCCAATGGCGCTGAGTTCGTCGTTGAAGACACGCAGAAGCAAGCGGGCGCGCTCCACGCGCATGTCGGCCGGCTGACAAAAGGCGCGGTCAAGGTCGGCGACACCGCAACGCTCGAAATCGATTCCGAACGCCGCGCCAAGATTCGATCGAACCATTCGGCGACGCACCTGCTGCACGCGGCGCTGCGCAATGTGCTGGGCCCGCACGTGACGCAGAAAGGCTCGCTGGTGGAGGCCGATTACTTCCGCTTCGATTTCAGCCACGGCCAGGCAATGACGGCGGACGAGATCGGCCGCGTCGAAGATGAAGTGAACGCGGTGATCCGGCAGAACGCGGAAGGCGTGATCAAGGAAATGGCGCCGCAGAAGGCGATTGAGGAAGGCGCGCTGGCGCTGTTCGGCGAGAAGTACGGCGACAAAGTGCGCGTGCTGCGCCTCGGCGACTCGCTCGCCGAGAAGGGCAAGCCGTATTCGGTAGAGCTATGCGGCGGCACGCATGTGAAGCGGACGGGTGATATCGCGGTGTTTGCGATCTTGAGCGAAGGCGGCGTCGCGGCCGGCGTGCGCCGGATCGAAGCGGCGACGGGCGCGGCGGCGTTGGCGCATTTGAAAGCGCAAGCGGCGCTGGCAAAGGCGATTGCGTCCAACATCAAGGCGCCGTTGGCGGAAGTTACCGAGCGCGTCAGTCAGCTTGCGGATGAGCGCCGCAAGCTTGAGCGCGAATTGGCGGAAGCGAAGAAGAAGCTCGCGCTCGCGGGCGGCGGCGGACAAGCGGCGCCGGCGGGGCCGGAGCAAGTCGCAGGCGTGTCGATGCTCGCGCGCGTGCTCGACGGCGTGCCGGCGAAGGAGCTGCGCGGTCTAGTCGATGAAGGCAAGAAGTCGCTGGGTTCGGGCGTGATTGCTTATATTGGCGTTGAGGACGGCAAGGCCGCGCTCGCGGTGGGCGTGACCGACGACCTCAAGGGCAAGGTCAACGCGGTCGATCTGTTGAAGGCGGGCGTTGCGGCTGTCGGCGGACAAGGCGGCGGCGGACGGCCGGACATGGCGCAAGGCGGCGGGCCCAATGGTTCGGCGGCGCCGCAAGCGCTCGAGGCGATCCGCGCGGCGCTGCAGGGCGCGCTCGCGGCTTGAGCGAGATCGTCTATCGCGATGCGCGCGATGGCGACGCGGCGGCGCTCGCGAAATTTGCACGCGAGAGCTGGCTCGCGACGTTCGGCCAGCTGCCGTATCCGCCGGACGATCTGCGCTCCTATCTCACCGAAAAGTACGGCGAGGCGATTCAACGTGCGGAGATCGCTGATCCCGAAGTGCGTTACCGTCTTGCGCTGCGCGACGGCGAGATCGTCGGCTATTGCATGATGGGGCCGCTCGACATGCCCGTCGACGATGCGGACGGCATGGAGCTTTATCGGCTTTATGTCGATGAGAGCGTGAAGGGCGCGGGCGTCGCCGATGAGCTCATGCGCGATTGCGTTGCGTGGCTGCGCGGCAAGGGCGCGACGGCGGTCTATCTTAGTGTCTGGGAGGAGAATTAT
>JAEWNX010000446.1 GCA_023461135.1 Pseudomonadota bacterium | reverse complement strand
GCCTCCGCCCGGTCCGGGAACACCGCCCGCGCCGCCGCCGCCGGCCACGCCGCCAGCGCCTCCGCCTCCGCCTCCGCCTGGGGCCGGCTATCTCGCCTCGCTGCGCAAACAGATCGATGCGCCTCTGCGCCGCGCCGATTTCGAAGAGATCGCCGCGCGTCTGAGCTGCGAGTGGGAGGCCGTCGCAGCCGTTGCGGAAGTCGAGTCAGGTCCGCTCGGCGGCTTTGGGCAAGACGGCCGTCCGATCATCCTGTTCGAGCGCCATCTCTTCTCGCGCAAGACCAACTCGCAATACGACACGAGCCATCCGACCATCTCCAACCGCTCGCCAGGCGGTTATCCGCGGTCGCAAGCGGATCGCTGGACGCAATTGGAGCAGGCCTATGCGCTGGCGCCGGAGGAAGCGCTGCAAAGCGCGAGCTACGGCCGCTTCCAGGTGCTGGGTCAGAACTTCCCAAACCTCGGCATGGCGAATGCGCACGAGTACGTGTCCAAGCTTGCACGTTCCGAGAAGGATCAGCTCGAAGCGTTCGAGGGCTTCGTACGCGCGAACGGTCTCGCGGACGAACTGCAGCGCAAGGACTGGGCAGGTTTCGCCAGTCGCTACAACGGCCCCGGTTACGCCGAGAACCAGTACGACGTGAAGATGGCCGAAGCCTATTCGCGGCTGAAGTCGTCGCCGATCGCGTAAGCTTGCTGGGTTTGGGGAAGCGTCCTAGGTAGCGGGCTCAATGGCCCGCTACCTGATCACGTCCGCGCTTCCGTATATCAACGGCATCAAGCATCTCGGCAATCTCGCAGGGTCGATGCTGCCGGCGGACGTGCACGCGCGCTTTCGGCGCCTCCAGGGCCATGAAGTCATGTTCATCTGCGCGACCGATGAACACGGCACGCCGGCCGAGCTCGCCGCCGCCGAAGCTGCGCAAGACGTGAAGACGTACTGCGACCAGCAATACGCGATCCAGAAGGATGCGTGCGATGGCTTCCGCCTGTCCTTCGATCATTTCGGCCGTTCGTCCAACGCACCGAACCACAAGCTCACGCAACACTTCGGCGAAGTTCTGGAGAAGAACGGGCTGATCGAAGAGCGCGTCTCAAAGCAGATTTACTCGATCGACGACAAGCGCTTCCTGCCGGATCGCTACGTCGAAGGCACGTGTCCCGTGTGTGGGTTCGAACGGGCGCGCGGCGACCAGTGCGACAATTGCCAGACGCTGCTCGACCCCATCCAGCTCAAGAACCCGCGCTCGAAAATCTCCGGCTCCACCAACGTGGAGCCGCGCGACACCGCGCATCTTTTCCTGCTGCAGCCCAAGATGCAGGAACGCATCCGCGCCTGGGTCGACAAGGCGACAGACTGGCCGGCGCTCGCGCGTTCGATCGCCTACAAGTGGCTGGACGAGGGCCTGATCGACCGTTCGATCACGCGCGATCTCTATTGGGGAATCAAGGTCACCAAGGACGGCAAAATCCGCGCGGGTTTCGACAACAAAGTCTATTACGTCTGGTTCGATGCGCCCATCGAATACATCGGCTCGACCGTGGAATGGGCCGAGGCGAACGGCGGCAATTGGGAGCGCTGGTGGCGCACCGACAAGGGCGCCGAGGACGTCACCTACGACCAGTTCATGGGCAAGGACAACGTCGCCTTCCACACTGTGAGCTTTCCCGTGACGATCATGGGCAGCGAAGAGCCGTGGAAGCTCGTCGACCGCCTGAAGGCGTTCAACTGGGTCACCTGGTACGGCGGCAAGTTCTCGACCAGCGAGAAGCGCGGCATCTTCATGGATCAAGCGCTCGAGCTGCTGCCGAGCGATTACTGGCGTTGGTATTTGATGGCGAACGCGCCGGAATCCTCCGACGCCGCGTTCACCCTCGAACAGTTCCAGCAAACCGTGAACGCCGATCTCGCCAACGTCTTCGGCAATTTCGTCAACCGCATCACGCGTTTCGCGGCGTCGAAGTTCGACAGCAAAGTGCCGGACGGCGGCGAGTCTGGCGAAGCGGAAACGAAGTTCGCGAACGAATTCGCCGAGCGCCTCGCTGCGCTCACGCAATTTCACGAACAGATGGAGTTTCGCAAGGCGGCCGCAGAACTGCGCGCCATTTGGGTCGCCGGCAACGAGTACCTGCAAGTCGCCGCACCCTGGACTGCGATCAAGACGGATCGCGACAAAGCGGCCGTCGCCGTGCGCACCGGACTCAATGCGGCGGCGCTGTTCGCAATCCTCGCGCAGCCGTTCGTTCCGGACGCCGCCGCCGCCGTGCTCGATGCGATCGGCGTGCCGAAGGAAAACCGCATGTGGCCCGATCCGAAGGATGGCGGCGTGTGGGATGCGTTGCCGCGCGGCCTGGAGTTCACGCCGCCGGACGTCTTGTTCAAGAAAATCGAGGACGCTGACGTTGCCGGTTGGGCAGAGCGGTTCGGCGGCGCCTGATGCACGCGCGCATCCTCACCGTTGAGGACTTGCGCGCGTATCGTAACCTGCATCGCTTCGGCATCACGGAATCGCCGCTCGGTTTCGTCGATGTACCCGAGACTGACGCCGCGCGGCCTGACTCCGAAATCGCGGCCATGCTCGAGCGCGGGGAAGGGTGGGGCGTGTTCGACGGCGAGCGCTTGGTCGGCAAGCTCTGCATCGACGCGCTGCCCTATCCTTCGCTTGCGCACACGTTCTGGGTGCATGCGGTATACGTCCATCCGGACGCGCGCGGCCGTGGCGCCAGCACCACACTGATGCGGGCCGCTATTGAGAGCGCGGTCGCGACGGGCGCCCGCCGCGTGGCGCTGTGGGTCAACGAGGCGAACGCAACGGCGCGGCGGTTCTACGAACGCCTGGGTTTTCGCGAAGTCGGGCGCATTCCGGAAGGAATCCGGGCCGGCGACCGTTATGTGGACGACGTGCTCATGTGCCTTGCGCCGGAACCCTGACGCGTCTGGACGGAACGCGAGTTCCGCCTATACATTCCCGCCACGGCGGGGGACCTCAGAAACGCCGGACATCGCGGAGGGGCGATCATGGAATATGTCGATCAGGCCGTGGCGATCTTGCGCGACGGCTTTGCCAACGCAAACAACCCTAAAGGCATTCTGATCGCTCTCGCGGCGGTCGTGTTCGTCAGCTCGTGGCGCCAGTGGATTCCGGTCGCGCTGGTGGCGACCATCATCCACATCGCCATCGATCAGCTCGCGCCGGTCCTCGCCGGCGGCGGCGGCTCGGTGACGCTGCCGCCCCTGATGGAAACGTCGTTTTGGACGCAAACCGGCGTGTTGTTCGTCGGGTACGCGATCGTGATCGGAGTGTTCTTCCTGATCAAAGGCATGTTCTTCAAAGGCGGCGCCAAAGCGGCCCACTAGCGGATGCGCGCCGCTTCGTAGAGCGCGATCGCGGCCGCCGCAGCCACGTTGAGACTTTCCATCGCCGGCGCGATAGGAATTCGCGCGCGCTTCTCGCACGCCTCGGCCACGCCGGGTCGCACGCCCTTGCCTTCGGCGCCGAGCACCAGCGCCGCTTGGCGCTTTTCCGCAAGCGCTTCGGCGATGTTCAACTCAGCTTCGCCTTCCAGCGCAACGGTGAGATAGCCGAGCGCGCGCAACGTTTCGATCGCACGTCCGAGGTTCACGACCCGGACATGCGGCACCAGTTCAATCGCACCGGCCGCAGCTTTCGCCAGCACGCCCGTCAGCGGCGGCGACTTGCGGTCCTGCAACACGATCGCGCGCGCACCGAACGCAGCGGCGGAGCGGAACGCGGCGCCGACATTCTGCGGATCGGTGACGCCGTCGAGAACGAGCACGCTGCGCCCATCCGGCGGCGCGCATGCGGCTTCCAGTTCGAGCGGCTCCAATGGGAACGCGCGCACTGCAAGCCCCTGATGCACGGCGCCCGGCGGCAGCATGCCGTCGATCGCGTCCGGCTCCAGGATTTGCGGCTCAACGCCGTCCGGCAGTCGTTGTGCTGCGTTCCGCGTCGCCACCAGGCGTTCGATACGGCGCGCGGGATTGGCCAGCGCCGCCAAACTCGCGTGCACGCCCCAGATCCAGGATGGCCCGCCGGCCTCGGCCTCGAATTCACGGCGCGGCAGCGGATTCAAAGGTCGCGGACGGTCCGGCTTGAGCGGGGGAGGTGGCTTGGCTATATGACGCGCTCCGCGAAACCAGGGGCGTTGCTTATAGGCGCTTTGGCCGTTCGCGGAAGCATGGCCGGAAGGGTGGCCGAGTGGTTAATGGCAGCAGACTGTAAATCTGCCCTCTTACGAGTACGCTGGTTCGAATCC